>JANPLZ010000039.1:0-6616 GCA_031422555.1 Cypionkella sp.
GGGCCGCTGGTGGTGGTAGCGCATGGTTTTGCCGGGTCGCGGCAGTTGATGCAGGCCTATTCCCTGACGCTGGCGCAATCGGGCTACGCGGTTCTTGCCTTTGATTTTGAAGGACATGGCCGAAATCCGGTGCCGATGTCAGGGGATGTGGACGCCATCGAAGGCACGACGCAGCGGTTGGTGGATCAGACGCTGGCGGTGCTGGCCGCAGGACGGGATTTGCCCGGCGTGCGGCCTGGGGTCGCGATTTTGGGGCATTCGATGGCGACGGACATCATCGCGCGGGCAGCGATTGCCGATGGCGCAGTGGATGCAGTGGTGGGCATCTCGATGTTTTCTCAGGCGGTAACGGTTGATCAGCCCGCGCGGCTGCTGGTGATCTCGGGGCAATGGGAGGGGATGTTGCGGGCGGCGGCCCTGCAGATGGCGCGGCTGGTTGATCCTGCGGCGGTCGAGGGGGCAACCGTGACGGCAGGGGACGTAACGCGCCGCGTGGTGGTCGCCCCCGGCGTGGAACATGTGGGGGTGCTGTACAGCGCCACCGGCCTGCGTGAGGCGCGTGCCTGGCTGGATGCCACCTTCGGGCGGGAAAGTGCCGGGCCGGTGGTGACACCGGGGCTGTGGATCCTTGCTCTGCTGGCCGGGATCGTGGTGCTGTTCCGGCCCCTGACGGGCCTGATGCCTGCGGGCCCGGCCAGCCCGGTCGTGTCGGTGCGGCGGTTCTGGGCCGCGGCTTTGCTGCCTGCGGTGGTGGTGCCTGTGATCGCGGTATTGGTCTATCGCCCGTTTCTGCCGGTGCTGGTGGCGGATTATCTGATGATCCATCTGGCCCTTTATGGTGCGGCACAACTGGCGATCCTGCGGGTCTGGCCATTGCCGCGGGTGGTCTGGGTTGCGGCGCTGGCGCTGGCGGTCTGGGGGCTGGCGGTGTTCGGGTTCGCCATCGACCGCTATGCGGCATCCTTCTTGCCAACGTTTCAGCGAGTGGGGATCATCGCGGCACTTGGCCTTGGAACTGTTCCGTTCATGCTGGCCGACAGCATGGTGGCGGTGGGCGGCTGGCGGCGGCTGGTGGCGCGGCTGGCGTTCGTGGCGTCGCTGACGGCGGCGGCCTTTATGGACCTTGAGCGGTTGTTGTTCGTGTTGATCATCCTGCCGGTGATCGTGCTGTTTTTCCTTGTGCTGGGGCCGCTGGGCCGTTGGGTGGCGCGCAACAGTGGTGCCGGTGCTGCGGGGCTGGGGCTGGGGATCATCCTTGCCTGGGCGCTGGGGGTAAGTTTTCCGCTGTTCGTCGCGGGTTAGGGACCTAAGGTTTTGCCCTTGCCGCGCCACGCCAACGACTGCTGGTTCAGCGCCGTCAGATCCGCCGCGTCCGCGATGATTTGTTCGCAAAGCTGCACGGCATGCATCGCCTGCGCCGCGGTAAGGTGCTTGTAGGCCGGGCGCGCGATGTGGTCATACCACACCCCGCCGCACAGGGTATCCAGCACGATGCGCTGAAAGCAGTGATCGTTCCGCACCGGCCAATGGCGTTTGCTGGTCTGCGCGAGGGCTGGCATGACCGTGCGTGTCAGATGCAGATACTGCGCGACAGGTGCAAGGCGGGGCGGTGGCGGCAAATCGAAACCGGGCTGCATGTCGTCTTTGGGGGCGTGAACTGCGCGCACGGCATCTCCTTTCAGGACGAAAACGTTCTTAGGAGGATATGGCTTCGCCGACCGCGAAATCCAACGGTGAAACCGCAGCGGCCGGGGGTCAGTCCCGCGCGGAAAACTTGACTTGTGGCGCGGCAAAGACAGATCACGACTTATGGAGAGACAACTGCCCGACCCCGCGACCCCCGGCGAAATCACAGAAATGGCGCTGGGTGAACATGCCAGCTTTGACCAGATCCGTGCCTTGCACGGGCTTGGGCCGGACGCGGTCAAGGCGCTGATGTGGCAAAATCTGAAACCCGGCAGCTGCTGGGCGGGGCGCAGACGCGTGCGCGCTTTTGCTGACCGGCGTGAGGTTTACAATTGAAGGCTGACCCCCACCCCTGGGCCTGCGATCTGGCCGAGTTACATGCCGAAGTCTGGTTGCGCCTGACGCGCGGCGTCCACGACCGGCACGCCCCGGCCCGGCATCCGACATTGGCCACAGTCAGCCCGGACGGCAGGCCGCAGGCCCGGACAGTGGTTTTGCGCGCCGCTGACAAGGCAGCGGGCACGCTTGATATCCACACGGATCTGCGGTCGGGCAAGGTGGGGGATATGCGCGCCACACCCTTTGCGGCGCTGCATGTCTGGGACACCTCGGCCCATCTGCAACTGCGGCTGGAGGCGCAGGTGACACTTCTGACAGGGCAGGATGTGGCTGCGATCTGGGACGCCGTGCCCGCAGTGCCGCGACTGTCATATGGCAGCACCCCGGCACCGGGCCAGCCGATCGAACAGGCGCTGGACTACACGAAAGCCGCCGATCCGGCATCCTTTGCAGTGTTGCGGCTTGAAATCCTGACGGTCGACGCCCTGCATCTTGGTCCCAACCATCGCCGCGCCCGGTTTGACCGCAAGACGGGTTGGGCAGGCGCGTGGTTGGCCCCCTGAGCGTTGAACCCGTTTGCGTCAGTCGCCTTGACCGGGCGGGTCAGACCGCAGCGCCGCCATTCCTTCGGCATCAACCACCAGACGCACCCCAACTGTGCCGGTCCCCGACAGGACCGGCCGCTTGCGCAGGCAGATGTCCAACGCCTCGATCTGTGGATAACCGGCGCAAGCCGCGACGATGCGGGTTATCAGCCGCTCTTGCGTTTCATGTTGGCTGGCGCACGACAGCGCGTCAATGTGCCGGATCAGCGGGTCGTAGTCGAAAACCAGTGCCATCTCATCGCGCGGAACCAACACCAGATGCGGCGCGATGGTCAGGGTCAGGTCCAGAAGATGCGCATCCGGCACAACGTCATCCGGGCCGTAAGTCCCGATCCGCGCGGCGATGTGCAGGTCTTTCAGTTCGACATAGCTTTGAAGTGGCAAGGCGGCGCCTCCGTTTTCTGATCAGCTTGGAAGGACGGGCCGGAAAGCACCGCGAGGAAACTAAACATCATCATCAAGCGCGGCCTCGCCAGCAGCTGCCGTGCCCAGCTTCAGCAGTTGCTGGGTCAGAAGGGCCTTGTAGCGCCGCTGACGCCGCCGTGCCTTGGCACCGGATGCGCGCCACCCCTCGCGCTTGTCCTGCACAAGCTCTTCAAGATCGGCGGCAACCGATATCTTTCCTGCGTCAGAGGGTGACGTGCGCTTGGCCATTGAAAAGTTATAGATGCGCGTTGCCACACGGCAAGTACGGCGCACCGGATACCGGGGAAGACGACCGCCGCCGCATGCCACAATCCCACCGGACCATTGGCTGTTTCGTCTCACTTTGCAGCGATGGAACTTAGATCAGACCACGTTGAACTGCCTCAGTAAAACCCCACCTCGCGGACATCGATCAAGGCGTCGTGGTCGCGGCCGTAGGCGACGACAGCAACTGATGTCAGGCTGCCGGGGGCGGGCACGTTGCGCAAAATCCCGCCGGAGGATTCGAAGGCGTCAAGCGGAAGGCGCACTTCGGTCCAGCTATCGGTCACGTCGAACCCGGCCTGATAGTATTGCCATGGCAACAACGTCCCACCCGTTCGCAAGTGCACGAAATAGCGCTGGTTATTGCCGCGAACCATCAGCCGCACGCCGATGGTCCCTTCGGGCGGCGGGCTGATCAGGTCCAGCCGCATCTGAATGAACCCACCCCTGTTGGCTGTGCTGACGCGACCCGTCATCCGCGCAAGGGCGTGGTCATCCTCTGTGGTAAAGTTGACGCCGCCGGTAGACACGCCCCCCATCACCTGATCGGTGAAAAACCGCCAGCGGGTTTCAGGCTTCATCTTGAAATCCTCGATCATCGCGCTTTTAGCGAGCGGCGTTTGGGCCATACCGGGCGGCAAGGCCGCATATATCAAGGCGACCGCCATCAAGAGTGTGATCAGACCGCGTGTTGACATCATGGCCTCCAGGCCGATCTTGCGATGCGCATGCTACCAGTGCTGCGTTCCGGGCGCACCCTTGATCTGACCGTCCAGATTGGGCGTGACCCAGCCACCATAAAAGTTGCCCGGTTGTGGGATGACGCGCAGATCACCCACCCAAACTTCATCCATCATGGCGGCATAAAACGCAACATGTCCCGCAATTGCGGCAAATGGCGCAGTAGGGGTGTAATAGGCCCAGGCGGCGCGGGAAGCGGCCGCACATCCCGCTACCACGTCGAAATACCGGGCAACGCCCTTCCATTCGCAAAGACTGCTGCCTTGCGCTGGGCGCAGGGTGGCGTGGGTATCCGGCAAGGGCAGGTAATAGGTCGGTGCATGATGCGTCTCCAACACCCGCAGGGCGCGGGTGGTGTCGGCGACCAGCGCCCCGCCAAGCCGGATGATGATGCGCTGCGGCACCGGTTCCAGCGCCGGTGGGCGCGGATAGGACTGCACGTTCTCACGCGGAAGGTCGGTCATGTGGCAGCCCCATGGGCCACGGGTTTGCGCGCAACACCCATGTAAAGGATGGCGGTCAGCGGCAGTGGGCCGAAGGTCAGATCGCCAAGGCGGTTGATCCCGCGAGGCCCAAGGCCGGTCATCGCACCCGGCACCAGCCCCGCGCCCTGCATCGCGGCGCGCAACTCGGCTGGCTTGATGAACATCGCCGGGTCATGCGTTCCGCGCGGCAAGAGGCGCAGCATGTTTTCGGCGATGGTGATCGTCGCCAACCGGGAAAGGGGGTTGCGGTTGATCGTGTCAAACAGGAACAGCCCGCCCGGGCGCAGGGTGCGGGCCACTTCTGACATGACCTTGTTCAGATCGGTGACATGCTCCAGCACGTCAACGCAGACCACGGCGTCAAAGCTGGCATCGCCGTAGGGCAGGGCCTCGCCCATACCCACATCATACCTGATCCGCAGGCCGCCCGTGCAGGCGTGGGCGCGGGCGGCGTTGATCGCCTCGGCGGCGGGGTCGATGCCGGTGACGTCAGCACCCCGCTGTGCAAGGGCCTCGGCCATGAAACCGCCCGCGCAGCCAAGGTCCAGCACCGCGCGGCCCTGCCAGTCGATCCGGGCGTCGAACCAACGCAGGCGCCCCGGCACCAGATTCTTTAAGGTGCGGACCCAGCGGATGTCATCGGACCACCAGCGGTCCGCCACGGTGTCGTAGATCGTCAGGTCATTGCGCATCGGGGCGATCCTTGGGCACACGCGGCAGCATGTAGGGCACCTGTGCCTGATACTGCGTGAACCGGTCGCCATAGCGGGCGGCAAAGCGGCGTTCCTTCAGGCGCGGGGCAATCAGGCAATAGGCGGTAAAGCTGAGGGCCAGCACGAACTGGTCCGGCGTCCAGACCGGCACGGTCCACAAGGTCAGCGCAAAGGCCACATAGATCGGCTGGCGGATCAGACGGAACAGCCCTTGGGTCGGCATGTCGGGAAACACCGGGCGGATGCGCGCCAGAAGCGACATCCAGCCAAGGGCCCCCGATTGCACCTCGGCCCCGGCGTCGAAGCTGGCTTTCAGCAAGATCAGCCAGCTTGCGCCATAGGCCGCCGTAACCACCCAGAACACCGCCCCTTCCGCCTGCCACCAAACGATGCCCGACGGCGTCCAGAGCGCGAACAGCGCCAAAAGCTGGGCCGAAGCGATGATGGCATAGGTGGTGGTGGCCAGCGTCGGCCCAGACGGTCCGGGGATCAATCGGGCCAGCAGTCGCCCACCCGGGCCGGTCAGCAAAAGAGCATGGGCCAGCGGGAACTGAAGGATCAGGAATGCGTTGGCCAACGCCGCCCTCGGCCAAGGCACGGTGCCCAGACTTTCGCTCAGGCCAAAGAACATGGCCACGATCATCGCCAACACGCCCGCCGTGAACAGCATGTGGCACAGCGCCCCAAGACCAAGCGCCAAAGCGATGCGCCCCGCCCCCGCAGGCGGGTGCAAAGCGGCACCGATCAGGATGATCAGCCGGGCGACACGGGGGTCGGACAGAATGAAGCGGGGCTGCGTCATGCGGGCAGCGCCTGATCAAGACTGCCGGGGACGTTCCGCTTGAAGATGAAAAACGCCGCCATGGCAGGGGGCCAGATTGCGCTGTCCCCGTCGCGCCGCCATTCGCACAAGGTAATGCCGGGCTTGGCGAAGGACGGGGCCGCCTCGTCCAGCAAGTCTCGCAACGGTGCGCCTGTGATATTCGGCGCGGCAATCTGGGTCGCCCCGGCGGCTGTGGCCCATTTGGCCAGACTGCCCGGATCAATGGCGCGACGCGCAGTTGCGGCAAAGCCCGACCGCAAGGCAGAGCCGGTCGGCACGCCATCCTCGAACCCTTGCGCCAGACCAGACACCGGCAGGGGCGATCGCAAGTGGCAAGCGCTCAGGGTTGCAACCGTGCGGATGTCGAGGGCAGCGAGGTCGAAACCCTCGACCCGGCAATCCTTATCAGAGATCAGAAGGGCGGTCGGGCGGCCCGGCTGTGGCGGGCAAAAGGCGCGCAACGGCAGGACGGGGGGCAGGCCCCCGGGCGCGGTCGCCTCCGGGGCCGGGGTTGCCTCGGCAAGGTCGCTTTGG
>JANPLZ010000040.1:0-12884 GCA_031422555.1 Cypionkella sp.
GAAACGATCACGCATCAACGATATCATGGCGGCGGCGGATGACTTGATCCGCCACTACGGCTTTGTGTTGCCACCCTTTGCCTACTGGACCCCCGATCAGTTTCGCGCCCGCACCGATGCTGCCCGGATCGTGACCAGCCGGATGGGCTGGGATATCACCGATTACGGGCAGGGCCGCTATGATGCGATGGGGTTGTTTTTGTTCACCTTGCGCAACGGCGATCTGGCCGATCTGCAGCGCGGGGGCGGCATGTGCTATGCCGAAAAGCTGTTGATCTCAAAGCAGGATCAACTGTCGCCGATGCACACCCATGTGATTAAGGCCGAAGACATCATCAACCGCGGCGGGGCAACTTTGGTGGTTGAACTGTATGGAGCCGACGATCAGGGCCGCTTTGCCGCGGATCGCGGTGGGCGGGTGCGCTGCGACGGCATTGATCAGGCTTATGCCCCGGGGCAAAAGCTGCGGCTGATGCCGGGGCAGTCGGTGACGCTGATGCCGGGGGATTGGCACGCGTTCTGGGGCGAGGGCGGCGATGTTCTGATCGGCGAGGTGTCAACCGTCAACGATGACGTCACCGACAACGTGTTTCGCGAACCGATTGGCCGCTTTGCCGAGATCGACGAAGATGTGGCCCCCGTGCATCTGTTGGTCAGTGATTACGAGACTTGGTTGCGGGCCTGACGAAGGGCAACCCTCGCCCCGGCGCTGGGCCGGGGCCTGATGGTCAGATGCAGGTATATTTTTGCAATAAAAGGCCCCGGCTTTCGCCGGGGCGTGATTTCACAGCACTGCTGTCCTTGTTAAGGGGCAGGGCAGACGCCGTTGACCAAAGCCACAGCACAAGCCACCGGTCCGGGCGTCACAACCGCCGGGGCCACGACAGCGGGGGCCACGACAGCGGGGGCCACGACCGCCGGGGCGGCCACAACCGGCGCTGCCACAACAGGGGCCGCAACGGCGGTCGGTCCGGTGATCACCGGGGTTGGCATCACCGACGGCATCGGCACGATGATGGCGGCCGGTGCGGGGGCTGCAACGGCTTTCTTTTTGACCGGGGCTTTGGGCGGCAGTTTCAGGCCCTTGGGATAGCTGCCATCGGCGTTCAGCACCACCACTTTGGCCCCTACCGGCACCAGATTGGCCAGATCCATGACGTCTTGATTGATCATCCGGATACAGCCGGAGGACGCGTTGGTGCCAATCGAATTCCATTCCGGGGTGCCATGGATGCGGTAGCCGTAATCAACGCCGTTGGTGGTCAGATACAGCGCGCGCGCGCCCAAGGGGTTGGTCAGCCCCCCCGGTTGGCCTTTCTCGAACTTGGCCAATTCGGGTTTGCGTTCGATCATCTCTGGCGGCGGGGTCCATGTTGGCCAGCTTTTGCGCTCATTCACCACAGCCTCGCCCGCCCATTCAAACCCGGCGCGCCCGACGGCAATGCCAAAGCGCGTCGCTTTGTTCTTGCCGGTTACAAGATACAAATACCGCGCCGCGGGGTTGATGATTACGGTGCCGACAGGCTGATCTGTTTCATAAGCCACTGTTTGGCGTTGAAACTGCGGGGGCACTTTTTCAACCGGGATTTGCGGCACGGTGAAATCGCCATCGGCGCGCGCGCCGTAAATACCGCTTGTCACGTCTGGTGACGGACCGGTGTTCAACCCGGCATCAACTTGCGCCGGGCCTTCAACACATGCCGAAAGCGCGGCGACCAAGCCAAGCATCACAACCGTTTTCAACATCACAAGACGCATCCGTCATTCCATTGCAAATTGGCCACCATAACCGGCGGCGGGGATTCTGTTAAATCCCTCATATTCCAGCCGGTTTGCCGCGTCAAAGCCCACCTTTCCAAAACGGCACCATTGGCCCGCCAACGGCGCGCCTGCGCCGGACTGGCCGATCACAAAGTCGTGCGCACCGCCCATAATTCGGGGAAAAGCTGCACTTCCAGCATTTTTCGCAGATAGGCGACCCCAGAGGTGCCGCCGGTGCCGCGCTTGAACCCGATGACGCGCTCGACGGTGGTGACATGGTTAAAGCGCCAGCGCCGGAAATAATCTTCAAAATCCACCAGCTTTTCGGCCAACTCATACGCCTGCCAATAGCGGGTAGGGTCTTGGTAAACCGTGGCCCACACGGCTGTGACCCCGTCATGGCTGCGCCACGGCTGGCGCAGATCGCGGGTCAGCACTTCGGCAGGCACCGGCAACCCTTCGCGCGCCAGATGGTGCAGTGCCTCGTCATACAACGTCGGGCGCGCCAGTTCGGCCTCCAGCCGGGCGGTCAGATCAGGGCGGTGCGCATGCGGCTTCAGCATCGCCAGATTGCGGTTGCCGACTGCGTATTCGATCAGCCGGTATTGCACCGACTGAAACCCCGAGGATTGGCCCAACCCTTCACGAAAGGTGGTGTAATCGGACGGCGTCATCGTGCGCAAAACGTCCCAGGCGTTGTTCAACTGTTCAAATATTCGCGCGATGCGGGACAGCATCTTGAACGCCAGCGGCGCGCGGCCCTCGGCAATGGCTGTGCGGGCGGCATCCAGTTCGTGCAGCGCCAAGCGCATCCACAGCTCGGACGTCTGGTGCTGAATGATGAACAACATCTCGTCATGCGCGCCGGTCATCAGGGTTTGCGCCGACAGGATCTGATCAATGTGTAGATAATCGCCATAAGACATCCGGCCATCAAAGGCGGTTTCGGCCCCATCGCTGGCGGGATCAAACGGATCGGGGGTGAAGGGGCATGTTGTCATCAGGGGTTCAAAGTGCCTCCGGCGGGAGTATTTGGGCCAAAATGAATGGGCGAAGGTGATGCTTAAACGGATATTTCGGTGGTCCGGCGGGGCACCTTAAGTGACTGCAGAGCGGATTTTATAGATGGGCTGATCCCACAGCCGGTTACCGATCACATCGGCAATGATCGCCACCCCGCGCGCCACATCGCCCGTATCAATGAACAACGGTGTCAGGCCAAAGCGCAAGATGTCGGGCGCGCGGAAATCGCCGATCACGCCGCGCGCAATGATCGCCTGCATCATCGCATAGCCATCGGGATGGCGGAACGACACCTGAGAGCCGCGTGCGGCATGATCGCGCGGGGTGGCAAGGGTCAGTTGCGGGCAGGCAGCCTCTATCCCTGCGATGAATTGATCGCTTAGCGCCAGGGACGCCGCGCGCAGGGCCGTCATGTCGACATGGTCCCAGATGTCTAAGGATGCCTCGAGTGCGGCCATTTGCAGCACCGGCGGGGTGCCCACCCGCATCCGTTCAATGCCGGCACCGGGGCGGTAATCGGTGTCAAAGGCAAAGGGTTGCGCGTGGCCAAGCCAACCCGACAGGGCCGGGCGGGCCACATCGGCATGGCGCGGCGCCACATAGATGAAGGCCGGACCACCGGGGCCGGAGTTGAGATATTTGTAGGTGCAGCCCACGGCAAAATCGGCGCGGCATTTGGCCAGATCCACCCCAAATGCGCCCGCCGAATGTGCCAGATCCCAGATCGCCAGCGCGCCCATGGCATGGGCGCGCGCGGTGATCGCCGCCATGTCATGCCGCCGCCCGGTGCGGTAATCCACTTCGGTGATCAAGGTGCAGGCAACGCTGTCGTCAATGGCGTCCAGCACCGCATCGGGGGCCACGCATTTCAGCGTATAGCCATCGCCCAACGTGCGGCACAGCCCTTCGGCCATGTAAAGATCGGACGGAAAATTGCCGGTATCAGACAAGATCACCCTGCGCGCTGGGTTCATCTCTAACGCCGAGGCAACCGCCTGATACACCTTGATCGACAGCGTGTCCCCCATCACCACATGGCCCGGCTCGGCCCCGATCAGCCGCGCGATGCGGTCGCCCACCGCCAGCGGCTTGTCCATCCAGCCCGCCTTGTTCCACCCGCCAATCAGCATCTCGCCCCATTCGGCCTGCACCGCCTGCGCCACCCGCGCGGCGGCGGCTTTGGGCAGAGGTCCAAGCGAATTGCCGTCCAGATAGATCAGGCCGGGGGGCAAATGAAACATCGCTTTGGTGGCGGCAAAATCGGTGGTCATGGCGGCTCCTGCAGGCGACGATTGCTGCATGCTACATACGCCGTCGCCTTGAAATTTCAAGCTTGAAATGGTTTAGCGCCAAAGTTTGGCCGCAGCGCCCGGTGGCGCTTTTGGTCTGGCCTATTGCACTGCGGCGACCCATTATATTGCACTGGCCAATCTTGCGTTGAAATATTATTGCGTGATGATATGGCTCTGGTTGAAAGAATTGGCCGCCAAACCGCTGGTGTTTGGCGTGCAGGGTTAAACGGGGGAAAAGCAGTGAAGATCGGTGCATTAAAAGAGATTTTTGCAGGGGAAAACCGGGTGGCGATGACGCCGGATTCGGCGCTGCAACTGATCAAGCTGGGGCATGGGTGCTGCGTGCAGGCGGGGGCGGGGGCAAAAGCCGGGTTTTCGGATGCACTATACGCAGCCGCCGGGGTTGACGTGTTGGCGGATGCGGCGGCGGTGGTGGCCGCGGCGGATGTGTTGGTCAAAGTGCGCGGACCCGAGCCTTTCGAAGCCGAAACCTTGCGCGCTGGCCAGACCCTGATCAGCTTTTTCTGGCCCGCCCAAAACCCCGAATTGCTGGAGATCGTCAAAGCCCGTGGGGCCACCGTGGTGGCGATGGATATGGTGCCGCGCATCAGCCGGGCGCAAAAGATGGATGCGCTGTCGTCGATGGCCAATATCGCGGGCTACCGCGCGGTGATCGAGGCGGGCAATAATTTTGGCCGCTTTTTCACGGGGCAAGTCACGGCGGCGGGCAAAGTGCCGCCCGCACGGGTGTTGATCGTTGGCGCAGGCGTGGCCGGATTGGCCGCGATTGGCACGGCCACCAGCTTGGGTGCGATGGTGTTCGCCTTTGACGTGCGCGCCGAAGTGGCCGAACAGATCGAATCGATGGGCGCATCCTTTGTGTTTCTGGAATTTGAAGACAAACAGGATGGTGCGGCCACGGGCGGCTATGCGGCCCCCTCATCGCCGGAATTCCGCGAGGCGCAACTGGCCAAATTCCGCGAACTGGCCCCGCAGATGGACATCGTGATCACCACCGCCCTGATCCCCGGCCGCCCCGCGCCCAAGCTGTGGACCGCCGATATGGTAGCGCTGATGAAGCCTGGTTCGGTGATTATCGACTTGGCCGCCGAGCGCGGCGGCAACTGCGATCTGACGGTGCCGGATGAAAAGATCGTCTCTGACAACGGCGTCACTGTGGTGGGATACACCGATTACCCCAGCCGGATGGCAGCACAGGCATCAACGCTTTATTCCACCAATATCAGGCACATGCTGACCGATCTTACACCAAAGAAAGACGGTGTAATCGCGCATAACATGGCCGATGACGTGATCCGGGGGGCCACCGTGGCCCATGCGGGCGAGATTACCTATCCGCCGCCACCGCCGAAAATTGCCGCCATTGCCGCAGCCAAACCGAAACCCAAAGCGGTAGAGCTGACGCCCGTGGAACGCCGCGCCGCCGAGGTGGCAGAATTTCGCGGCCAGACCCGCAATCAGGTGGGCCTGCTAGCCTTCGGAGGTGGGCTGCTGGCGCTGGTGGGCTATGCTGCGCCTGCGGAATTCATGCAGCATTTCATCGTGTTCGCATTGGCCTGTTTCATCGGTTTTTCGGTGATCTGGAACGTGTCGCATTCCTTGCACACGCCCTTGATGGCGGTGACCAACGCGATTTCGGGCATCGTCATTTTGGGGGCGCTGTTGCAAATCGGCTCGGGCAACTGGCTGGTGGTGGTCTTGGCCGCCATTTCGGTGCTGATCGCGTCTATCAATATTGTGGGGGGTTTTCTGGTGACACGCCGGATGCTCGCCATGTTCCAAAAGTCGTAAGGGAGTAGGCCATGAGCATTGGTATCGTCTCGGCTGCCTATATCGCGGCTGCTATCTTGTTTATCTTGTCGCTGGGTGGGCTTTCGGGTCAGGAATCGGCGAAACGCGCGGTGTGGTATGGCATCGCGGGCATGGCGCTGGCGGTGTTTGCCACCATTGCCAGCCCCGATGTGGCGAATGTGTGGATCATTGCGGTGATGGTGGCCATCGGGTCTGTGTTGGGCTGGATTGTGGCCACACGGGTGCAGATGACCGAAATGCCGCAACTGGTGGCGGCGCTGCATTCGTTCGTCGGTCTGGCGGCGGTGTTCATCGGGTTCAACGCCGATATTGAGTTGTCACGCGTTCTGGCAATGGATGAGGCCACCAAGGCAGGCCTGATCGGGTTTGCCAAGAAACTGGCGTATAAGGATGCGGTGGAACAATCCATCCTTGCGGTTGAAGTGTTCTTGGGCGTGTTCATCGGGGCTGTTACCTTTACCGGGTCGGTTGTGGCTTTTGGTAAGCTGGCGGGCAAAGTGGATGGTAAGGCCACCAAACTGCCCGGCGGGCATATTCTGAACGCGGGCGCGGCGATTGCGTCGGTGATCTTGCTGGTGATGTATGCCAATGGGGCGGGCATCTGGGCGTTGCTGGCGATGACTTTGCTGGCGTTTTTCATCGGTTATCATCTGATCATGGGCATCGGCGGCGCGGATATGCCGGTGGTTGTGTCGATGCTGAACAGCTATTCCGGCTGGGCGGCGGCGGCGATTGGTTTCACGCTTGGCAATGATCTGCTGATCGTGACCGGGGCCTTGGTGGGCAGTTCGGGTGCGATCCTAAGCTACATCATGTGCAAGGCGATGAACCGGTCGTTCATTTCCGTAATCCTTGGCGGTTTTGGCGGCACCACCGGCCCTGCGATGGAAATCGCGGGTGAACAAATTGCCATTGATGCCGAAGGCGTGGCCGCAGCCCTGAACGACGCGGATTCGGTGATCATCATTCCGGGGTATGGGATGGCCGTGGCGCAAGCCCAGCAATCGGTATCGGAACTGACGCGCAAGTTGCGGGCGGCTGGCAAAACCGTGCGCTTTGCCATTCATCCGGTGGCGGGGCGCCTTCCCGGCCACATGAACGTGCTGCTGGCCGAAGCCAAGGTGCCCTACGACATCGTGATGGAGATGGACGAGATCAACGAAGATTTCCCCACCACCGACGTGGCCATCGTGATCGGGTCCAATGACATCGTGAACCCGGCAGCCCAAGAAGACCCCAACAGCCCGATTGCGGGCATGCCGGTGCTGGAATGCTGGAAAGCCAAGCAAGTGTTCGTGTCCAAGCGCGGGCAGGGCACTGGGTATTCCGGTATCGAAAATCCGTTGTTTTACAAGGAAAACACCCGGATGTTTTACGGCGATGCCAAGAAATCACTGGATGCCTTGTTGCCGATGATTGACTAGGGGCTGTGCCACGCGCGCCAAAAATCTGCCCCGCCCCCAACCGGGCGGGGCATTTTTGTCTGCCGTATCTGGGTGCGTTTATGTCTGCGTTTATGTCTGCGTTTATCTCTGGGCAGGCGTGATCTGAACCGCTAAGGCTGGCGTAAACCAGTCAGTTCAAAACAGGGGGCGACCATGGCGAACGCAGGATCAGTGTTGGTGACCGGGGCGTCGGGCTATATCGCCAAGCACATTGTGGTGCAGCTGCTGAATGCAGGTTTCACCGTTACAGGCAGCCTGCGCCGTCTGGATCGCGCCGACGAAGTGCGGGCGGCCGTGTTGCCGCACCTGACAGACAGCGCCGATCTGAACACGCGGCTGCGCTTTGTCGCGCTTGATCTTGAACGCGATGATGGCTGGACCGCCGCCTTGGTGGGCATCGAAGCCCTGATCCACACCGCCTCGCCGTTTCCGCTGGTGCAGCCAAAGGAGGAGGATGATCTGATCCGCCCTGCCGTTCAGGGCGCGTTGCGGGCTTTGCGCGCGGCCCATGCGGCGGGGGTCAAACGGGTGGTGATGACATCGTCCTCGGTGGCGGTGATGGTGGGTGATCACGGCGACCGCCCGGCGGATGAAAGCGATTGGAGCGATCTGTCCGCGCCGGGGGCCAGCGCATATGTCAAATCGAAAACCTTGGCCGAACGCGCGGCGTGGGATTTTGTGGCCACCACCGCGCCAGACATGGCGCTGACGGTGATCAACCCGGTGCTGGTGCTGGGGCCGCCGCTGGACGCGCATTTTGGCTCTTCGGTCAGCATCATTCAGCGCGTGCTGGCGGCCAAAGACCCCGCCGTGCCGCGCATCGGTTTTCCCGTGGTCGATGTGCGCGATGTGGCGCTGATGCATTTGCGCGCGCTGCAACGCCCGGAAACGGCGGGCAAACGCTATATCGCGGTTGACCGCTTTATGTGGTTTGAAGACATCGCGAAAACGATGGCAACCGCGTATCCTGCCCGCAAAATCGTTACCCGCGTTGCACCCACGATTTTGCTGCGCCTGCTGGCGATTTTCGATCCGGTGATTCGGGGCATCCTGCCGATGCTGGGCAAACGCGAAGAGGCGTCGAACGCGCGGGCGCGTGCCGAAATGGGCATCGACTTTATCTCTGCCGCTGACAGCATTCGGGCCACCGCGCAGGTTTTGCTGGATCAAACCGCCCGCCGGTGAGAGGTTTTCAGGCGCCCCTGCCATATGTCGCGGCATTTGCAGTGGGCGCGCTGTGGTGGGGGACCGATCCGCGCGGTAAATCGCTGGATTTGCGGGCTTTCGCAAGCTACATCCCTCCTTGAATGCCCCCCAAGTTGCGATCCAAGGAATGGCGATGCCCACGATCCCCCCCAGCACCGACCATCCGTTGCGCTATGCTTTGGTCAACGAGTTGCACGCGCGCCCATTTCCGCAACTGACGGCCCCTTGCACCGCGGTTTATGTGGCAATCAAAGAACCGCACGCCGCGCAAAGCCGTGACCGCGCCGCCGACCGCGCGCATTTGCTGACCATGCTGGATCGCTATGGCTCGGCGCATCCGCAGCCGGGGGCCACGCATTTTTCCGGCCCCATCGGGCGGTCAGAGTTGAAATGGGAAAGCCATACCGAATTTGTGACCTATTCGGCCTTCACCCCCGGCGTATCCGACCGCGCCTTTGATCCGGCCGAGGCCGGGATTTTTGCGCCCGACTGGCTGGCCGCAGCCCCCGGTAAACGGGTGGCCTCGGTGCTGGTGCGGGTGGAAATGCTGCCCGAGGATGAGGCCGGGCTGCTGGACAAGCTGGAAGAGTGGTTTGTGCCCGAAAGCCTGGCGGTGGCGCGGGTTGTCGATGGCGCGGCGATTGTGGCGGGCGATTTTCGCATTGATGCCGCAGGCCATATGCGTTTTGCGGTGTTTGTGCGCGCCGATACCGGCACCCGCCGCATTGGCCGCATCGTGCAGCGTCTGTGCGAGGTTGAAACCTACCGAGCGATGTCGATGCTGGGCTTGATGCGGGCGCGCAGCCTGACCGAGCGGTTGAACGTGCTGGACCCGCGGCTTTCTGATCTGGTCTCGGGGCTGGATGCCAACAATCGTCCGGCGGAAACCGCGCTGCACGAATTGTTGCGCATCTCAGCCGAGTTGGAAAGTCTGGCGGTGCAGGTGTCGTTCCGGTTCGGGGCCACCGGCGCCTACGAGGCGATTGTCTCGCAGCGCATCGAGGCCCTGCGCGAGGCCCGGGTACAGGGGCGGCAAACCTTTGGCGAATTCATGATGCGCCGCTATGATCCGGCGATGCGCACGGTGAAATCCGCCGATGCGCGGTTGCGGTCCATGGCCGAACGGGCGACCCGCGCGGCAGAATTGCTGCGCACGCGGGTTGATGTCGAACGCTCGGCGCAAAACCAGATGTTGTTGGAATCAATGGACAAACGCGCCGATATGGCGCTGCGCTTGCAGCACACCGTCGAAGGGCTGTCGGTGGTGGCGATCAGCTATTACGCGGTCAATCTGTTGGCAGGCGCGCTTGGCCCGCTGTTGGGCAGTCAGGGTATTTCCAAAGCTGTTGGCCTTGCCGTGCTGACGCCTTTGGTGGTGCTGGCGGTCTGGCTGGCGGTGCGCCGCATTCGTCGGCGTGTCGAGAAAACCGATGGGCGGGTCGCGCCATGATGCCGCATCCTGTATCAATAGAGCAACCGGCGCGGTTTGCAGGTCCGTTGCCCGCGGCCTGCGATGTTGTCGTGCTGGGCGGCGGGGTGATGGGCGTGATGACCGCGTGGCATCTGGCGGAACGCGGCCTGAAAGTGGTTTTGTGCGAAAAAGGCCGCATCGCAGGGGAACAATCCAGCCGCAACTGGGGCTGGATCCGCCAGCAAGGCCGCGATACCGGCGAGTTGCCGATTATGGTGGAAAGTCTGGCGATCTGGAAAGACCTGTCGCGCGAATTCGGTGCCGGTCTGGGCTTTCGGCAAGAGGGTGTGTTGTATCTGGCGCGCAGTGACGCCGAAATGGCGGGCTTTCAGGCCTGGCTGACCGCCGCTGTGGGCCACGGGCTGGACACCGAAATGATCAGTCGGGCCGGGGTTCGCGCAAGGCTTTCGGGCAGCGCCGGGCCGTGGCTGGGCGGCATTTACACCGCCTCTGATGCGCGGGCCGAGCCTTGGCTGGCGGTGCCGATGCTGGCCGAAGGGGCGGTGCGGCGCGGCGCGGTGATCGTTGAAGGCTGTGCCGTGCGCCGCCTTGACCGCGCGGGCGGCAAAGTCACCGGCGTGTATACAGAATTGGGCCGCATTGCCTGCGATCAGGTGGTGGTGGCGGGCGGGGCATGGTCTTCGCTGTTTTTGCGCGCCGAGGGCGTCCACATTCCGCAGCTTTCGGTGCGCTCCAGTGTGGCGGCCACCACGGCGATGCCCGAAGTGTTTGCGGGCAATGCGGTGGATGACCGGCTGGCGTTTCGCCGCAGGCAAGATGGCGGCTATACGATTGCGCCGGGGGCTATGCATGATTTCTTCATTGGCCCCGATGCGTTCCGGTCGTTGTTCAAATATCTGCCAACGTTTCTGCGCGACTATAAATCCACCCGCCTGCATGCGCGCGCGCCGAAAGGGTTTCCCGATGGCTGGGGCACGCCGCGGCACTGGTCGGGCGATCAGGTCTCGCCGTTCGAGCGGATGCGCGTGCTGAACCCGGCCCCGGATATGCAGGCGCTGCAGACGGTGATGCAGGAGATGGCCCGCTGCTTTCCCGCCCTTGGCGCGGTAAAGTTGAAATCGGCCTGGGCCGGTATGATTGATACCATGCCCGATGTGGTGCCGGTGATTGACCGGGTGGCGGCGCTTCCCGGACTGGTGATTGCCACCGGTCTAAGTGGGCACGGCTTTGGCATCGGCCCCGGCTTGGGCCGTGTGGTGGCCGATCTGGTGGCGGGCAATCCGGTGGGCCACGATCTGACCCGGTTCCGCCTGTCGCGGTTCAGCGACGGCTCCAAACTGGTGCAGGGGCCAAGCCTGTAGGCTCCGGTCAAACCCCAAACAATTTGCCTAAAATTTGCTTCATCTGTTCAAAAATATCCCACGGGGGGCGGCAATTTTGTAAAAATTGCCGCAAGGGGGGTGTGAAACCCCCCCGGCGCGGGCCAAGAGGGGGGCTTTAGGAGCGGGGCTTTACGACGGCTCTAAGCGGCTGTAACAGAAACGTTTTCCATCCATGGGGCCAGCATGCAAAACCTGTTTTGTGGGATCGACTTTGGCACTTCCAACTCGACAGTGGCGCTGGCAGATCGCAGCCGGGCGTGGCTGTTGGCGTTGGAGGCAGACGATGTCACCCTGCCATCGGCAGTGTTTTGGGAAAGCGATGGCACCGCCCCCGAATTTGGCCGTGCGGCGATTGCGGCCTATGTGCGCGGCGATGACGGGCGGCTGATGCGCGGGCTGAAATCCACGCTGGGCTCGGCGCTGATCGACGAGAAAACCCGCGTCGGCAACCGCACGGTGTCGTTCAAGGATGTGGTTTCGCGGTTTTTCGGCCGCATGCTGATCCCGTTGCAAACTGCCGCCGGGCCGCTGACCCAGGTGGTGCTGGGCCGCCCGGTGCATTTTGTCGATGACGACGCCGCAGGCGATGCCAAGGCGCAATCGGTGCTGGAAGACATCGCCCGCAGCCATGGCTTTGCCGATGTGGCGTTTCAGTTCGAACCCATCGCGGCGGCGTTGCAATACGAACAATCGGTTGCCCGCGAAGAGCTGGTCCTGATCGTCGATATCGGCGGCGGCACCTCGGATTTCTCGGTGGTGCGGGTGTCGCCCGACCGTGCCCGCGCGCCCGATCGCAGCGGCGATATTCTAGCCAATGACGGTATCCGGGTCGGCGGCACCGATTTTGACCGCTTGCTAAGCCTTGCGCAAGTCATGCCGCATCTGGGCTATAAATCCAGCACGGGCGCTGGCAAGGGGTTGATGCCGAACCATTATTTCCTTGATCTGGCAACATGGCACAAGATCAACATGCTGTATACCCAGCGCTGCCTGACCGATTTGCGGGCGTTGCGGCATATGGCTGACCGCGTCGAAATGCTGGACCGTCTGATCCATGTTGTCAGCCATCACCACGGCCATTCCATCGCCATGGCGGTTGAGTCTGCCAAAATTGCCCTGTCGGATCAAGACGCGGTGCGCGTGGCACTGTCGCCGTTGACCAAGGGGCCAAACCCGATGATCACCCGTGCGCAGTTTGACACCGCCGTGGCCGCTCCGGTGGCGCGGATCGCGGCCATGCTGGCGCAGGTTCTGGCGCAGGCGGGGGTGCAGGCCCATGACATCGGCACGGTGTTCATGACCGGCGGCTCCAGCGGTTTGCCGATCATGCGGGCTTGCGTTCAGGCCGCCCTGCCGGGGGTTACGATTGCCACCGGCGATATGCTGGGGTCGGTGGGCACCGGGCTTGCGCTGGATGCGCGGCGCAAGTTTGGTTAAATTCAGCGGCAAAAACCGCAACTTGGCTGCAGACGCGGTCTTGGCACGGATGGGGCTGCAAGCTATGCTCGCG
>JANPLZ010000041.1:0-26719 GCA_031422555.1 Cypionkella sp.
TTATAATCGCCGATCTGCCCCACCGGGGTGACTTCGGCGGCGGTGCCAGTAAGCCAGCATTGCTGAAACCCTTCCAACTCGGCCGGCATGATGTGGCGTTCATGCACCGTAACACCTTGGGCGCGCAGCATGCCGATGACAGTCTGGCGGGTGATGCCGTTCAGGAACGCATCGGGCAGCGGCGTATGCACTTCGCCATCCTTCACGAAAAAGATATTCGCGCCGGTCGCCTCGGCGACATAGCCGCGATAGTCAAACATCCTCGCATCAGAACAGCCCTTAGCCTCGGCGGCGTGTTTTGACATGGTGCAAATCATGTAAAGCCCGGCTGCTTTGGCGGCATGCGGGATGGTTTCCGGGCTAGGCCGTTTCCATTTCGCGATGTCTAACTTCGCCCCCTTCATTTTGGCGTCGCCATAGTAGTTGCCCCAAGACCAAACCGCCACCGCCAGCCGGATCGGGTTGCGCGACGATGCAACGCCCATGTCTTCGCCCGCGCCGCGCCACGCAATCGCGCGCACATAGCCATCGGTCAGATTGTTTGCCGCCAACGTAGCGGCCTTGGCGGCCTCTATTTCCGCTACCGAATAGGGCAGCACCATATCCAGATATTCGCCCGACTTGCGCAACCGTTCCGAATGTTCGACCGATTTGAAAATGCGGCCGTTATAGCACCGCTCACCCTCAAACACCGAACTGGCATAATGCAAGGCATGGGTCAGGATATGCACATTGGCGCTGCGCCAATCGACCAGTTTGCCATCCATCCAGATCTTGCCGTCGCGATCATCGTATCCAGCCATATCATCCCTACCTTTGCATATGTTGCGCCAGATAGGTCCGCATCGGACATAATGTTGCGCAAAATCGTCCGATGGCTACGGGTTATGACTTGGAATGTCAACAAGGCTGACGTAAATTCCTGCAAGACGGAGGATAGTATGGCAGACAAGGCAACCGGCGGCGAAAGCCTGCTGTTCTTGACGGACGAGCAGTTGCGCAAGGGCATCGAGGCGATGTTTTTTGCCTATCGCGGCTTTACGTCAGACCCGGATCGTATTCTGGACACGATGGATTATGGCCGCGCCCATCACCGCGCCGTGCATTTCATCAACCGCAGCCCCGGCGCAACGGTCGGCCATTTGCTGACGATCCTTGGGGTGACCAAGCAATCGCTGAACCGGGTGTTGCGCAGTCTGTTTGACGATGGCCTTGTCGAAGCCCGCGTTGGCAAAACTGACAAGCGCGAACGCCGCCTGCATCTGACAGACAAAGGTGCGGCACTGGAACGGGCGCTGTCGGACGCCCAGCGCGCCCGGATGCGGGCCGCCTATCGCGCGGCGGGGCCGCAGGCGGTGCAGGGGTTTCGCACCGTGCTGGAGGCGATGATGGACCAAGACCAGCGCAGACAGTATCAAGGCCTGAAAGAGAGCAATCCATGACCGAACCACAGGCCCATCTTCTGGTTGTCGATGATGACGAACGCATTCGCGGGCTGTTGCAGAAATTCCTGATCCGCAACGGATTTTTGGTGTCGGTCGCCCGCGATTCCGCCCAGGCCCGCAGACTGCTTGCGGGGTTGGAATTTGACATGCTGGTGTTGGATGTGATGATGCCGGGCGAAGACGGCATCGCCCTGACCCGCGATTTGCGCAAAACCCTGTCGGTGCCGATCCTGCTGCTGACCGCCAAGGGCGAAACCGCCAATCGCATCGAAGGGTTTGAGGCCGGGGCGGATGACTATCTGATAAAGCCGTTCGAACCCAAAGAACTGCTGTTGCGCATCAACGCCATTTTGCGCCGGGTGCCGGTAATAAAACCCACCGCCGCCGCACCACGCGTGCTGCATATGGGTGCGGTGCGCTATGATATGGATCGGGGTGAATTGTGGCGCAGCAACGATCAGATACGGCTGACCGCCACCGAGGCCGCGCTGATGCGGGCGTTTTCTGCCCAGCCCGGTGCTGCACTGACCCGCGATCAATTGGTGGGCGATGTGCCACGGTTGGAAGGCGGCGGTCAGGAACGGGCTGTCGATGTGCAGATCACCCGGCTGCGGCGCAAAATTGAAGACGATCCCAAACAGCCGCGCTATCTGCAAACCGTGCGCGGTGAAGGCTATATGTTGCAGCCGGACTGATCCTTTTATAAAAGCCAAGTCGTAAATGTTTGTCTGCCATGTTGGCTTTCTTGAACCCAACCAAAGGATTACCCATGACCCTTGCTAAATTTGCCGTTGCTGCAGGCTTTGCTTTGCTGACCACCACGGCCACTGCCCAAGATCTGGTGCCCTATTCCGAAGCGGGCGGTTGGACCATTGCGGTTGATCCAACGGTTGGCAACGGCTGCTTGCTGTCGTCAACGTTCGAAGACGGCTCGTCCGTGCGCATTGGTTTTGATCGCAACGCAGGCAACGGCTATGTTGCAGCGTCAAACGCCGCCTGGGGTGACATCACCGATGGCAGCGACTATCCGATCAGCTTTTTGCTGGACGAAGAAAAGTATGATGGCAACGCCAAGGGCATTCACCTTGATGATCTGCCCGGTGTGGTGGTGACGTTTGACAGCCTTGATTTCCTGACGGATTTGGCCGCCCGCGACGTGATGGTGCTGCAAAGCGAAGGCACCGATGTGATGTCGATTGATCTGTCCGGCTCTGACGAAGCGATTGCGGAAACCATTGCCTGCCAGGACGTGCAGGGTTGAGCACAGCGGTTTTCAACACCGAAGGTTTCCGGCGGCATGTCACGCCGCCGGGCCACCCCGAACAAGCCGCCCGCCATGATGCAGTGCAGGCCGGAATGGCCGGAATTGATCTGCGGATTTTCGATGCCCCCCTTGCCGATGACGCCGATATTCTGCGCTGTCACCCTGCGCGATATCTGGAACGGGTGCGGGCCGCCGCACCACAGACCGGCTGGGCGCAGTTGGACGGTGACACCTATCTGTCCCCCGGATCGCTGAACGCCGCCCTGCGCGCCGTGGGTGGGGCCTGCGCCGCCGTTGATGCGGTGATGGCCGGGCGGGTGACCAATGCTTTTGTGCCCGCCCGCCCGGTCATCATGCCGAGGCTGAGACCGCAATGGGGTTTTGCCTGTTCGGCACGGTCGCAATCGCCGCCAAACGCGCGTTGGATCATCACAGTCTTGCCCGCGTCGCCATCGTTGATTTTGATGTGCATCACGGCAATGGCTCGCAGGATTTGCTGTGGGACGAGGGGCGCTGTTTGGTCGCCTCCAGTCACCAGATGCCGCTATATCCCGGCTCTGGCAGCGCTGCCGAGTCCGGCGCGCACGGCCAAATCGTCAATGTGCCTTTGCGTGAAGGTTCGGGCGGCGGGGTGATGCGCGCGGCCTATGAAAGCTTGATCTTCCCGGCGCTGACCAATTTGCGGCCCGAATTGATCCTGATTTCCGCAGGCTTTGACGCCCATGCCGATGATCCGCTGGCCGGGCTGAACTGGCAAGCGGATGATTTTGCGTGGTTGACCGGACGAATATGCGATCTTGCGGATCAGTTTTGTGGCGGGCGGGTGGTATCCTGTCTTGAGGGCGGCTATGATCTGCCAGCGCTGACGGCTTCGGTCGCAGCCCATGTCGCCGTTTTGCAGGAGCGTGGCCAATGACCGATAAACCCGTCACCGAAATGTCTTTTGAAGAGGCAATGGCGGCGCTGGAAACCGTTGTATCGCAGCTTGAACGCGGTGAAGTGGCATTGGAGCAATCCATCGCCTTGTATGAACGCGGCGCCGCCCTAAAGGCACATTGCGCTGGCAAGTTGAAAGATGCCGAGGAAAAAGTAGAATTGATCCGCGCCGCCGAAGGCCGGGCGGTGGGGGTTACCCCGGTTGAGGGGATGTGACTTTTCCCGCCCGTCTTGCCACCGATGCCGCGCTGATCCAATCCCGTATCGACGTGGCTTTGGCCGACAAGGCCGATGAGCCTGTCATCGACGCAATGCGCTATGTCACCAAGGGTGGCAAACGGCTGCGCGGTTTTTTGGTGCTTGAATCGGCGCGGATGTTGGGAGTGATGCCGCAAACCGCAATCGCGGCGGCGGCGGCGGTGGAATGCCTGCACGCCTACAGCCTTGTGCATGATGATTTGCCCGCGATGGACAATGACGATCTGCGGCGCGGCCTGCCCACCGCGCATGTGAAATGGGATGAGGCCACGGCGATTCTGGCGGGCGATGCGCTGCAGACACTGGCGTTCGAACTTTTGACTGATCCGGCGCTGGGCAGCGCGGATGTGCGGATAGCGCTTGTCGCCAGTCTTGCGCGTGCCTCTGGGGCCGAAGGCATGGTTTTGGGGCAGGCGCTGGACATTGCCGCCGAAACCGCCGTGCTGCCCCTGACGTTGCAGCAGGTCACCACCTTGCAAGCAGGCAAGACCGGGGCGCTGATCCGGTGGTCTGCCGAGGCTGGGGCGATCATCGCAGGGCATGATCCCGCCCCGTTGCGCGCCTATGCAACCGCCTTGGGTTTGGCGTTTCAAATTGCGGATGATATTCTGGACGTGACAGGCGATGCCGCCAAAGCGGGCAAGCGCCTGCACAAAGATGCGGCGGCTGGCAAGGCCACGTTTGTGTCTTTGCTGGGTCTTGCAGGCGCAAAAGTGCGCGCGGCCGCATTGGTGGCAGAAGCCGAGCAGCATCTGCGGCCCTATGGTGCGGCAGCACAACATTTGATTGCCGCCGCGCATTTTGCTATTGCCCGCGACAGCTAACCCAGGACTTCACATGCCAGATCGCCCCAAAACCCCGCTGCTGGACCGTGTCACCCTTCCGTCCGATCTTAAAAGCCTGTCAGACCGCGATTTGCGTCAACTGGCCGATGAATTGCGCGCCGAAACCATTTCCGCCGTGTCGGTGACCGGTGGCCATCTGGGGGCCGGGCTGGGCGTGGTCGAACTGACCGTGGCCATCCACGCAACGTTTAATGCACCGCGCGACAAGATCATCTGGGACGTCAGCCACCAATGCTATCCGCATAAAATTCTGACCGGGCGGCGCGACCGCATCCGCACGTTGCGCACCGAAGGTGGGCTGTCCGGCTTTACCAAACGATCCGAAAGCCCGTTTGATCCGTTCGGCGCGGCGCATTCGTCGACCTCGATTTCGGCGGCACTGGGCTTTGCCATGGCCGCCGAACTGGGTGGAGATCCCGGCGATGCCGTGGCCATCATCGGCGATGGCGCGATGAGCGCTGGCATGGCCTATGAGGCGCTGAACAACGCAGGGCATTTGAAACGCCGTCTGTTTGTCATTCTGAACGACAATGAAATGTCGATTGCCCCGCCGGTGGGGGCGATGTCGGCCTATCTGAGCCGCATCTACGCCGGTGCACCGTTTCACGATCTGAAATCGGCGGCCAAAGGCATGGTGGCGCTGTTGCCTGAACCGTTTCAGGAAGGTGCGCGGCGGGCCAAGGAAATGCTGAAAGGCATGGCTGTGGGCGGCACCCTGTTTGAAGAGTTGGGCTTTTCCTATATCGGCCCGATTGATGGCCATGATCTGGATCAATTGCTGCCGGTGATCCGCACCGCGCACGCCCGCGCTACGGGGCCGATGCTGATCCATGTGCTGACCAAAAAGGGCAAAGGCTATGCCCCCGCCGAGGCTGCGCGTGATCGCGGCCACGCCACGGGCAAGTTTGACATGCTGACTGGCGTGCAGGCCAAAGCCGCCTCAAACGCCCCCAGCTATACCAAGGTTTTTGCGCAATCGCTTATCCAGCAGGCGGAATCCGATGACAAAATCGTCGCCGTCACCGCTGCCATGCCTGATGGCACGGGCCTTGATCTGTTCGCCGCCCGCTTTCCGCGCCGGTGCTTTGATGTGGGCATTGCGGAACAGCACGCAGTAACCTTCAGCGCAGGTTTGGCCGCGGGGGGGATGAAACCATTCTGCACGCTTTATTCCACCTTCCTGCAACGCGGCTATGATCAGATCGTGCATGATGTCGCCATCCAGCGCCTGCCAGTGCGTTTTGCCATTGATCGCGCCGGGCTGGTGGGCGCGGATGGCGCAACCCATGCCGGATCGTTTGATGTGGCGTTTCTGGCCAACCTGCCCGGCATCGTGGTGATGGCCGCAGCGGATGAGGCCGAATTGGTGCATATGGTGGCCACCGCCGTGGCCCATAACGACGGCCCCATCGCGTTCCGCTATCCGCGCGGCGAAGGCACCGGGGTGGAAATGCCAGTGCGCGGCGTGCCGCTGGAAATTGGCCGTGGCCGGGTAGTGCGTGAAGGTGCCCGCGTAGCCATCCTGTCCTTCGGCACCCGCCTGCCCGAAGTGTTGAAGGCCGCCGAATCCCTGACCGCCCGCGGCCTGCCCCCCACCGTGGCCGACGCCCGTTTCGCCAAACCCTTGGACCGCGACTTGATCCTGAACCTCGCCCGCAACCATCAGGCCCTGATCACCATCGAAGAAGGCGCCATCGGCGGTTTCGGCAGCCACGTAGCACACCTGCTGGCCGAAGAAGGCGTGTTTGATGGCGGGCTGAAATTCCGCAGCATGGTGCTGCCCGATACGTTCATCGACCAAGCATCCCCCGAGGCAATGTATCGCGTAGCCGGGATGGAGGCCGCGCAGATAGAGGCCAAGGTGTTGGGTGTGCTGGGCGTGGCTGTGGTGGGGATGAGGGCGTAAAAAGCGAAACCCCGCGAGGACCTTTCGGCTGTCGCGGGGCCCTGAAAACTCGGGCACTCAACGGCAGTTTTGCACGCTGTTGCCGATACAGCCCGTGTCGTGTGCCCTAAGGCGCACCGCGCGCCCTAACATCCTGCCGCCAACAACCCTTCCAACCCCTCCCGATAGGTCGGATAGGCCAGTTGAACCCCCAATTCCCCCCTTATCCGCCGGTTCGAAACCCGCTTGGATTCCCCATAAAAACTGCGCGCCATGGGCGACATTTCCGCCGCTTCATAGGGCACGGCCGGCGGCTCCGGCAGGCCCAGAAGTGCTGCGGCATAGGCCAGCACATCTTCGGGGGGGGCCGGATCATCATCGCAGACGTTGTAGACCGCCCCCGGATTGGGCCGCGCAATCGACGCCATCAACGTGGCCGCGATATCATCGACATGAATGCGGGAAAACACCTGCCCCGGTTTGATGATCCGCCGCGCCGACCCGTCGCGCACTTTCTCAAACGGCCCGCGACCGGGGCCGTAAATGCCCGCCAGCCGAAAGATATGCACCGCCAGCCCGGTGGCCAGCCATTGCTGTTCGGCCAGTATCCGCAACACGGCGCGGGCAGATTGCGGGTTCGGCGGGGTTTCCTCATCCACCCAACCCCCCTGATGATCGCCGTAAACGGCAGTGGTGGACAAATACCCCACCCATTTGGGCCGCGCCGCCCGAATGGCCGCCAAAGCGCCGCCCAGAAACGGATCGCCATTGCCGTCGGGGGCCGCGGTGGCCAGAATATGGGTCGCCCGTGCCAAAGCCGGGGCAAGGTCGGCGGGCAAAACCAACGGCTCAACGCCTTGCGCCACCAGTCCTGGTCCTGAGGTGGCCTGCCTGACGGTGCCAATCACCGCCCAGCCTTGCGGCACCAGTCGGGCGGCAAGGGCTGCGGCAGAATAGCCATATCCCAGACAAAGCAATGTGTTCATAAGACCAGTATCGCCAAGCGCCGCGCGCCCCGCAAGGCGGTTTTACTGCGAAAGCCATGGGCCAAAACCGCCGTCATCAAGACGTCACTTGCGAAACCCATGCCTTCGGCTTTAGATGCCCGATCAATTTTCGAAAAGATAATGCCATGAATGACGATACGATCCCGCTGATGACCCCACCTCATGCCGCACCGCAGGCGTTTACCGATGCCGCCGAAGCGGTGTCTTTGTTGGAAAAACTATACGCCGAAGCCACCGAGTTTTTGGCTAAACATTTCAGCGCCGCTGTGGTGTCGGGCAAACAAGCCATCCGGGTGCGCGCCTATTATCCCGAAATTCGCCTTACGGTGGTCAGCCATGCCAAAACCGACAGCCGCTTGTCTTATGGGCATGTGTCGGGGCCGGGCAGCTATTCCACCACTGTGACCCGCCCCGATCTGTTTCGCAATTACCTGATCCAACAGATTGATTTGTTGATGCAAAACCACGGCGTTCCCGTTCAGATCGGCCTGTCTGATACGCCCATCCCGGTGCATTTCGCGGTGGCAGGCAACCCGATGGTATCTGTCCCGCAGGAAGGCGTGCTGGAATTTTCACTGCGCGATGTGTTCGATGTGCCCGATCTGGCCACCACCAACGATGACATCGTCAACGGCACCCGCACGCATCATCCCGATGGATCGGCCCCGCTTGCGCCCTTTACCGCCCAGCGCGTTGATTATTCCCTTGCCCGCCTTAGCCACTATACCGCGACGGACCCAAAACATTTTCAAAACCACGTCCTGTTTACCAACTATCAGTTCTATGTTGACGAATTTGAGGCCTTTGCCCGCAGCGCCCTTGCCGATCCGGCGCTGGGCTATACCGCCTTTGTCGCCACCGGCAATCAGATCATCACCACCGCCGATGGGGTGATCCGCCCGGTGATCAAGCTGCCGCAGATGCCGACCTATCATTTGAAACGCGCCGATGGTCAGGGCATCACCTTGGTCAATATCGGCGTCGGGCCGTCAAACGCCAAAACCGCCACCGACCATATCGCAGTGTTGCGCCCGCATGCGTGGCTGATGGTTGGCCATTGTGCGGGGCTGCGGAATAGTCAGTCTTTGGGCGATTTTTGTCTGGCACATGCCTATCTGCGCGAAGATCATGTGCTGGATGACGATCTGCCGATCTGGGTGCCGATCCCCGCGCTGGCCGAGATTCAGATTGCGCTGCAAGAGGCGGTGGCCGAAGTGACGCAACTTGAAGGCTATGAATTGAAACGCATCATGCGCACCGGCACGGTGGCCACGATTGACAACCGCAACTGGGAATTGCGCGACCAATCCGGCCCGGTGCGCCGGTTGTCGCAAAGCCGGGCGATTGCGCTGGATATGGAAAGTGCAACGATTGCCGCCAATGGGTTTCGGTTTCGGGTGCCGTATGGCACGCTGCTTTGTGTGTCGGACAAACCGCTGCATGGCGAGTTAAAGCTGCCCGGCATGGCGTCGGAATTCTACACCACCCAAGTGGCACGGCACCTGCAGATCGGCATCCGCGCGATGGAGCGGCTGCGCGAGATGCCGATAGAACGGATCCACAGCCGCAAATTGCGTAGTTTCGAGGAAACGGCTTTTCTGTGACATGCCGCTTTGGGCTTAAAACAGGCGGAAAAGGCTTGCTATCTGCGAATAAACCGTGAAAACGGCTGCAGTGGCCGTAATGGCATGAACATGGCCCGGCCTTGGGCACAAGGGCCAGAAATGGGGATACAACGATGTCAAAACCAATGAGCAAAGTGCAACTGGTGGCCGCGATTGCGGATGCGATGGGGTCCGATAAAAAGACCGCAACTGCCGCGCTGACCGCCATTTCCGATGTGATCGCCCGCGAAGTCGCTGCCGGTGGATCGGTGACGCTGCCGGGTCTGGGCAAGGTTGCCTGCCGCGAACGCCCCGAGCGTCAGGTTCGCAACCCTGCTACCGGCGAAACCGTTACCAAAGCCGCCGATAAGATGGTCAAGTTTTCCATCGCTAAAACACTGAAAGATATTGTAAACGCCTGATGCCTTTGCGGCAACTTGCACGTGCAGTCGCGACATGAAAGGGTTGCCTTCGGGCAGCCCTTTTGTTTTGGAGGCACAGGTTGATATGGCACGGGTAACCGGTATTGGCGGGCTGTTTTTTCGCGCAGAAAACCCTGCCGCCTTGCCGGCTTGGTATGCGCGCTGGTTTGATATGCCCGAGGGTGGCTTGCCATGGTCGCAAGACGCCGGGCCAACCGTTTTTACGCCATTTGCCGCCGCCACGGATTATTTCCCGGCGGATCGCCAGTACATGCTGAACCTGCGGGTCGAAGGTCTGGCCGACATGATTGCCGGGTTTCAGGCCGCAGGCGTCGCGGTGGAAACCCGCGCCGATTGGGATGGCGATGGGTCTTATGGGCATTTTGCCCGGGTCCATGACCCCGAAGGCAACCCGATAGAGCTGTGGCAGCCGCCGGTGACCTGACAGATGGACATCCGGGCAATTCTTATGGGCGTTGCGTTTTCGCTGATGTGGTCATCGGCCTTTGCGACGGCGCGGATCATCGTGGCCGCAGCCCCCCCCTTGATGGCGTTGTCGCTGCGGTTCCTGATTTCGGGCCTTATCGCCGTGATCATTGCCCGGTGCTTGGGACAAAGCTGGCGGCTGACCCGGCCGTTGCTGCGCAGCGTGGTGGTGTTTGGCCTGTGCCAGAACGCGCTGTATCTGGGACTGAACTTTGTCGCCATGCAAAGCATCGAGGCATCGCTGGCGTCGATCATCGCCTCGGCGATGCCACTGATCGTGGCCTTGCTGGGCTGGCTTTGGCAGGGCGAAAAGGTGGGGGCATTGGGGGTGTTGGGGCTGCTGGCGGGTTTTGTTGGTGTGGCGCTGATCATGGCCGGGCGGGTGTCGGGCGGGGCTGATCCGGGCGCGATTGGTCTGTGCATTCTGGGGGCTACCGCCTTGGCCATCGCCACGCTGACGGTGCGGTCGGTGTCATCGGGGGGCAATTTGCTGATGATTGTCGGGCTGCAAATGCTGGTTGGGTCGGTGACACTGGGCGTTATCGCCGCCTTTGTGGAAACGGTGCAGGTTGATCCCAGCCTAAGCCTGTTGTTGGCGTTTGTGTATCAGCTGTTGATCCCGGGGCTGGCGGCCACGCTGTTGTGGTTCACGCTTGTCGCCCGGGTCGGGGCGGTCAAGGCATCAACCTTTCATTTTCTGAACCCGTTTTTTGGCCTCGCGATTGCAGCCTTCCTGTTGGGCGAACAGATTGTTCCTTTGGATGTGTTGGGTGTCGTCATTGCTGCGGCGGGCATTTTGGCGGTGCAATTGTCGCGGGCGCGCACGCCGGCCGGTCTGTAACAATTCCTCACGCAGGCTTCATGTGACAGTGATCGCTGATCCGGTCATCTTGCCCGGGAACGGAGCGGTGATGGACTTGATTTTTGCCTATTTTGCCGGGGCGCTGACCTTGATCAACCCCTGCGTCTTGCCGGTGGTGCCAATTGTGTTGGCATCGGCGTTGCAGGCGCATCGGTTGGGGCCTGTGGCGTTGGCTGCTGGGATGGGGATCAGTTTTGTGGCGTTGGGGCTGGTCGTGGCCGCGTTGGGGCAGGCGCTGGGCGTGTCTGATCAAACGCTGGCGCGCGCCGGGGCTGTGGCGATGATCGGCTTTGGCGCGGTGCTGCTGGTGCCGCGGCTGAATGCGGGTTTTGCGCTGGCAACGGCGGGGGTGTCGGCACGCGCCGATCTGCAGATCGACGGCGTGGATCGGTCGGGTCTGATCGGTCAGGCGCTGACCGGGGTGCTGCTTGGCGCGGTCTGGAGCCCCTGCGTTGGCCCCACCTTGGGCGGCGCGATCAGTCTGGCATCGCAGGGTGGCAATCTTATCTGGGCCGGGGCGGTGATGGCCTTTTTCGCGCTGGGGGTGGCGTCGGTGATGTTGGCGCTGGCGTATGGCGCGCGCGCGGCCCTGATGCGCCGCCGTGCTGCGATGCAAGTTTTGGCTGCGCGGGCCAAGCCGTTGATGGGGATCACCCTGATCGCGGTTGGCGTGATGATCTTCTTTCGGCTGCACCACATCGCCGAGGCGTGGTTGCTGACCGTTCTTCCTGTCTGGCTGCAAGATTTATCCGTTATTTTGTGAAAGGATTCCTGCTATGAACCGTCGTGATTTTATGTGGCTGACCGCCGCCGTCTCGCTGGCCTTGCCGGTGGCCGCCCGGGCCGCCACCGCCGATTACAGCCCCGATCTGCTGGCCGCCGAATTGGCCGCAGGCAAAACCGTGTTCCTGGATTTCAAGGCCAGTTGGTGCGGCACCTGTGCCGCCCAAGGCCGGGTGATCGAGGCGCTAAAGGCCGCTGATCCAGCCTATGACAGCGCCATCAGTTTTGTGAATGTTGATTGGGATCAATGGGGTGACGGTGCGCTGGTGCAACAACTGAATATCCCGCGCCGGTCTACTTTGGTGGTGCTGAAAGGCAATACCGAACTTGGCCGCATCGTGGCGGGCACCGCCAAGGCCGAGATCAAGGCGTTGATGGATCTGGCGTTGCAGGCGGCTGCCTAAAGCGGCCCCGCGTTAAAGGCTGCGCGACGTCAGCCCCACAAGCCAATCGGCTGGGCGTCAAATCCGGGGAACACCTGCCCCGGATCGCCCAGCTTCATGTGGTTGATCAGCAATTCCGCCAGAACCGTGCGGTAATCGGTGACCACGGCCAAATCGGCCCCCTCTTCCAGCACGTCATTTGACAGGCCGGGCCAGCGACCAACCATCCGGCCGCCTTTGGCCTGCGGCCCCAAAACCATCATCACATTGCCGCGGCCATGATCGGTGCCGCCCGCCGAATTTGACCGCAACCGGCGACCAAATTCCGACATCACCACAACCGACACGTCTTGCTGCAACGCCCCAAGGTCTTTCCAAAACGCCAACACCGACGCTGCCAGCCAGCCGGCATGTTGGGAAAACGTGCCGACTTGCTGCACATGCGTGTCCCAGCCACCAATATCGACGGTGGCAACGCGCAGGCCCATATCCTGCTTGATCGTTTGCGCCACCGTCATCATCGACGGCGTGATCGGATTTTCAGGGTATGGCACGCTGGGGGCATAGGTTGCAATCGCGTTGTCCGCCTCGGACCAAAGCCTTTGCCCAATCATTTCAGACAGTTGCAACAGCCCGGCAATCGGCGTGGCCAAAGGCCCGTGATCGCCAAACCCCGCCGCCAGCCGCGCCCGCAGCGCCGGTGCCAGCCAATGCCCGACCCCGACCATCAGATCGCCCAAAGCCTCTGACACCGCGGGGGTCGCCCCCAAAAAGCTGGCGGGTTGCGACGTGCCAACCGCCAGTGCGGGCATCGGCCCGCCGGGATTGGCCGCCGATAGCCAGCGCCCGATCCAGCCCGTCGGATCACCCGGTGCCTTGCTGCTGCCAAACACGCCGCGTTCGATCCGGGCCTCGGCGTCAAAATGGCTGCGGGTGGCCTCGGACAGGCCAGACGCATGCACAAGCGACAGATCCCCCGCATCATAAAGATCGGCAAATCCATTCATGGCGGCATGAAACCGGAAGTCGACATCGGCAATGTCTTGCTTGATCACGCGCCCGGCAGTGTCGCCACTGCGCATGACCCGCAAATCCTCGGGCCGGGCGGCGATCAGGTTTTCGTCCGAACTGGGGCAGACAAGGTTAAGCCCATCGGCCCCACCGCGCAGAAATACCACAACCAGAATGGGGTCACGCGCCATGTTGCACCTATCGCAGAAGAAATTCAGGAGACAGCGCCGCAAAGGCAATAGCGCCCGCAGCTACCCCCCATCGGTCTTCTTCAGACAGCGCGGCCGCCAGATCATTGGGGTCGATGCCCATTGCGGTGGCCAGATTGTCCGGCGCCAACCCCAGACGCCCGGACCAACGGTTCACAAACTGATCAACCGTTTCGCCATCGGCGGCAATGGACCCCAGATCAGTGCGGGCCACACCAAACCAATCGTCATGGCCGTAAAACGCATAGTCCACCAACCGGTTCAGGCTGCTGGCCCCGGTCCATTTGTCGGCGGTATCGGGGTGGCCGGTTGGCGGGCCATATTCATGCTGCCGCCATCCGGCGCGCGCCAATTGCCACTGAAAATTGTTCTCGGTGCTAATCACGTCGGCCCCGGTCGCACGATACAGCGCCACCATGAATTCAAACGGGCGGCGCAGCTTTGTTGGCGGTGTAGCGGCAAAGGCCGGATGCGCCACAATCGCCCGGATGACTTGGGCGATTTGATCAGGGGCGTCTTTGTTGGCCAGAAACACCGCCGCGATCGCATCCACCATTGCGGGGTCCGGCGTGTCGGTCAGAAGTCGGCGGATCAGCTTTGTGGTGACAAACCGGGCGGTGCCCGGATGGGCCGCCAGAATATCCATCACCTGATCGCCGTCTTCCATGGGCGCGCGGTTTGGCAACAATTCCACCCCAAGAATCCGCTTTTGATAGGGATCGTGCCACGCTTCGATATAGTGAAAACGCCCGGTCTTGGGGGTATTTTCGCTGTCATTCACATAGCGGCCATCGCCGATAGACCATCCGGTAAAAGCCCGCGCCACTTCGTAGACGTCCAGATCAAGATAGCCCTGCGCCAGTCCGTCCTTGGCACCGGGCACCGATTTCCAATCGTCATACAGATCGTTCAGATAATTGCCCGCCCCCAACGTGTGCAGTTCCAGCAATTCACGGCCCCAGTTTTCATTGGCGGGCGAGGCGCGGCTGTCGGCATTGTTCAAGTAATACAGCATGGCGGGAGAACGGGCCACATCGCCCAACAGCGCACGGAAATTGCCAAAGGCATGCTGGCGCATCACCGCGTCATAGCTGGGAAAGAACGCGGCGGTAAATTCGTCTTTTTGCGAATTCACGTTGAAATGGTCATGCCAGAACTGCGTCATCACTTCGCGCAATTGGGCGGGTGCGTGAACCGCGCGGATCATGGATGCGGCCACCACTTCGGCGGCGGGCCGGGTGCGTTCGGCGTAATCCATCCCCTGTTCCCAGTCGATGCAATACAACTGATCTGCCGGGTTGTTGGTCAGGGTTTTCAACGGACGCAGTTCATCCAGACCGGGCCATTTGCGGCTGTTGTCATCCGACCCTGCCGGATAGGCAATCCGCAGCCGCGCCGCAGTCAGCCGGGCGTCCAGCCCCGCGTCGGTGGCGGGCATCGCCAACTGCGCCTCAAGCCACCTCAGCGGGTCGTCAAATGCCGAGCGGGCCTCGGGGGTGGCGCCAAAGGTCAATCGGTTCAACCAAAGATCGGCGCGGCTGGCAACCTTGGCCCGCAACTGCATCGGCAGCGCCGCCGCCGCAAAGCTGGCGATAAGACGGGCATGAAACTGGCGGCGTGTCAGCATTTTTGCACCTGTTAACAACCAAGGGATGTTAGCACCTGATCCCCAGTCGCCAATGCCTTCGTAAAATGTTGTGCGGAAATCTGCCACTTGGCGGCGCGCCACAATACGTTTACGCAAGATCAGATCGCAAAATGGCAGGCAATTTCATGTTAAGCGCCTATGTTCACATCAATGGGCGCCTAGAGGCTTTGGCCCCCACCGCCCCGATTTCAACCGCAGCCTGGATCGACATTCTGCGCCCGACAGCCGCGCAAGAGGCCGCCGTTCGGGCCTTGGGGGTGGACGTGCCCAGCCTTGCCGAAATGGAAGAGATCGAGGTGTCGAACCGGCTGTATCACGAAGGCGACGCCGATTATCTGACGGTGGTTTTGCCCGGCCATGATGTTCAGGTGCAGGTCAAATCTGATGGTCAGATCATGGGTCCGGTGTGTTTCATTCTGCGCAAGGACAGCATCATTACCGTGCGCCACCACGCGCCCCGCGCCTTTGAAACCTTTCCGCCCCGCGCCGACAAAAGCAGTCTGGGCTGTGCGACGCCGGACCGCATCTTTCTTGGTTTGATCGAAGAAGTCATCGGGCGACTGGCCGATCATCTTGAAACGGCAGGCCGTGGTCTGGACGACGTGGCGCGGTCGATCTACAATCCGGGTCCGCGCGGCCACCGTCCCAAAGATCTGGAAAATGCCTTGGCCAAACTGGGCGGCGAAGGCGAACGTCTTAGCCGGGTGCGTTTGGCGCTGCTTACTTTGGGACGGGCATTGAACTATGTTGAACAACTGGTTGATCACCGTTTGAACACCGACGGTTTGGGTCTGGTTCTGAGGGGCCAGGTCCGCGACATCGACGCGCTGGAAGTGCATGCCGATTTTCTGTCCTCGCGGTTGGCTCTTGCGTCGGATGCCACCCTTGGCACGATCAATTTATCGCAAAACTCGACCGTGCGGATTGTTTCTGTGGTGGCGGTGTTTTTCCTGCCGCCAACCTTGATCGCCAGTATTTACGGGATGAATTTCGTGCACATGCCAGAGTTGGCGCAAAGCTGGGGCTATCCGGTGGCGCTGGCGCTGATGGTTGGGTCGGCGGCGCTGACTTGGGCGGTATTTCGGTGGCGAGGTTGGCTATAACGCACATTTTCAGTCGCCTGCAACGCAACCAAGGCACGAATGACTGCCGTGTGAAGAAATTGAATTGCGACAGAAAAAACGCAAGATGTAGCGAAAAAATCGCAAATATGGCCAGAGTAAGGGGGAAATTGGACTAAAAGCGTTCAAATCGCGCGAAACGACTGGAATTTGCAATCAAAGCTTTGTAACCGTTGCCGCAAGTAGCTTTCGTTAGAAAAGCTCGTAACACGCCGGGCGGTAAAGTTCGGTTTTGAGGCGGAGTGGTAAAAATGGTTTCAGCGATTAATTTCGCTGTCCGCAATTTTGCGGGCGGTACGCAGCGTGGCACGGTTGCCGGGGATGCGCAGGGCAATTTCATTCAGGTAGGGTCCGGTGACAGTGTGTCGCTGAACCTGTCGCGGTCCAGCATTGTGGCCTATGAACAGTCTGGGCAGGATCTGATCATCAGACTGGTCGATGGCCGCACCGTGGTTCTGAGCAACTACTTTGCCGAAACCGCCGGCGATGTGAACCATTTGTATCTCTCGTCTGACGGGCAAATCGTCGAAGTTCTGGTCAACGAAGGCGCCGATGGCGCTATGTTCGCGGATTACGGCACTGTTCAAGGCTGGGATAAGTGGAGCCCGCTTGACGATTTGCGCTATACCGACGCCGACCTGACCCAGCCTTTGGTGGTTGCTTCCAGCGAACCTGCGGGCATGGCCCCGTTTATTCCGGGCTTGCTGGGTGGTTTTGGTGGCATGGGCACGGCCGCGGCGATTGCCGGGGGCGCGGTGCTTGTTGGCGGCGGTTTGGGCGGCGGTGGCGATGACCGCGCGGCCCCCACGGTGAACCCGCAAACCACCACAACGGTGACCTCCAACACCGTAGCCCCGGTTCTGCCGGTGTCCGGCACGGGTGAGCCTGGCGACAAAGTGGTCGTGACCATCGGCACCAAAACCCAGGAAACCACCATCGGTGCCGATGGCACCTGGACAGTTGCCTTCCCGCAAACCGGTCTGCCCGCAGACGGTAATTATACCGCCACTGCCCAATTTACCAACATCACAAACAACGCCACCACAACGCTGGGCGGCCCGAAGTTTGTGCTTGATCTGACCCCCCCGGTTGTCACCGTTGATCACGGCGTAAAAAGTGTGGGCGACGTTGAAAACCTGCAGGAATATCAAAACGGCGTCAGCATTGACGGCAAAGGCGAGGCCGGGGCCAGCATTGTGGTTCAAGTGGGAGCCTTTACCCAATCCACCACGGTTGCGGCAAACGGCAAATGGTCGGTGACTTTCACGCAGGCGCAAATTGCCGGTGGCGAATACGAAATTCCAGTCAAGATCACGTCCAAGGATGCGCTGGGCAATACCACTGTGGTGGCTGAAACGCTGGTGATTGATACGGTGCCGCATCCGATTACCTTTAATTCCGTTACCGCGGACAACAAAGTTAACTTTACTGAATCCCAGTCGGGTCTGGTGGTTACCGGCACCTCAACCGCCGGGGCCTCGATGGAAGTCACCCTGCAGGGCGTCAAGCAAACCACCACGGTCGGGGCAGATGGCAAATGGTCGGTGACCTATGCCACTGGCACAGTGGCCGCCGGGGAATACACCGCAACCCTGACCGCCAAAACCACAGACGCCGCAGGCAACGCTTCCACCGCCACGCACAGCTTTCAGGTGGATACCACCACCAACGTGGGCTTTACCGGTGCGGTTGCAACCGACGGCACCGTCAACGCCACCGAAGCCGCTGGCGGCATTGTGCTGACCGGCACGGCGCAGGCCGGATCGACGGTGAATGTGGCATGGAACGGCACCACCCTTGCGGCCACCGTTGGCAGCACCGGAGCTTGGTCGGTCACCTTTCCGTCCAGTGCGATTCCGGCTGGCACCTATGCGTCAACCGCCACCGTGACGGCTACCGACAGCTTTGGCAACTCGGCCTCGGCCAGCCGCAGCATCAAGGTTGATACCGAAATCAGCGTGGCAGTGAACGCAGGTCAGGTTGGCGGCGATAACATCGTCTCGGGGGCCGAAGCTGCGCGTGGCATCGCGCTGACCGGCACTGCCGAGCCGGGCGCATCCGTGGCCGTTACCTTTGAGGGCATCACCCGCACGGTCAACGCCAGCCAAACCGGGGCTTGGACGGCAAACTTTGCCAGCTCTGATCTGCGCAGTGGCACCTACACATCCAACGTCAAAGTGACCGCCACCGACGCCGCCGGAAACACCGCCACCGCCAACCACGGCATCACGGTCGATACCGAAGTGGTGCCGTTCACCCGCACCAGCCTGTCCACGGGCAGCGACACCATCGTCAACGCGGTCGAGGCAAGCGCCGGGCTGACCGTCACCGGCAGTGTCGAAGCCGGATCAAGCGTTGAAGTCAGGTTCGGCACGGGCGCATCGCGCGCAGCCACCGTCAGCGCCAACGGCACATGGTCATTGACCATCGCGGCGGGTGATATTCCGGCAGGCGAAAACAGCGTCACCCTGACCGCAGTTGCAACCGACCGCGTTGGCAACACCTCGTCACTGACCGAACAAGTCGCGGTCGATACCATTGTGCGCAACTTTGCCCGCACCGGCGGCCTGATTTCGGGCGACGGGTTTGTGAATGCCGAAGAAGCCGCGCGCGGCATCACCTTTACCGGCACAGCAGAGCCTAACTGCACCATCAAAGTCACCTTGGCCAGTGGTGCAGTGGTTAACACCACAACCGGTGCAAACGGGTTGTGGACGGCCACCTTTGCCTCGGCGGATATTCCGCGCGGCACATCGAACACTTCGGTCACCGTGCAGGCCACAGACCGTGCGGGCAACGTGGCCACTTTGACCGATGCGTTCAAGATTGACACCGTAGCCCCGGGCGCGCCCGAAGTGACCGGCGTGAACAAATCAACCCAAGGCACGTTGCGCGGGATTTACACGGAAGAAACCACCGACGCCTATGCGTTCCACGAGATCAAAGCCAACGGCACAACGGCATCGGTCAGCGAAACCCACAGCACCACCGCCGGCGAGACTGAATTTGCCTTTGGCAGACAAGTGCCCGACGGCAGCTATCTGGTGGTGAACACCCAAGATGCGGCGCAAAACGAATCCAGCACATTGCTGATCGTGAACAACACCAACGCGCCGGTGGTTGATCTGAACCGGGCCGGGCTTGCCAGTTTTGATCTGTCGGCGATTGATCTGACGGTGGCGCCGCAAGCGCAGATAAGCATCACCGCAGCGCAGTTGAACGCGATCACCGGGCCGGATCACAGCCTGATCATCAAAGGTGGCGCGGATGATACCGTAACTTTGGTTGGCGGGGCGGCGACGACCACCACCAAAGACATCAACGGCGAAACCTACAAGCTTTACACGCTTGGAACCGGTGCCAGCGTTCTTGTGGACGATGATATCACCACCAACCTTAGCTCTGTCATCTGATCAGGGGGAAGGGCAATGCCCTTGGGCGGCAAAAACGGGTCCGGTGCTGGGGGCGGCTTTCTTGGCGCTGTGCTTGGGGCAAGCATGTTTTTGGCGGGATGTGTCGGCGGCGCAGAGGTGCCATCGCGCCTAAACGCGGTGCCGGGGCAATCCCCGATGGCTGTGGGTGCGGGGTCACTGGCCCCGCAGGCCGGGGCGCAATCGGCACTGATTGCCGATCTGTTGGCGCGGCGCAGCATTTTGTCGCCGAACGGGCCGTTTGCTCAAGTGGCTGATGCCGTGCTGGAGAACAATTCGGGCGCTGCGGCGGCTGAATTGCGCGTGGCACGCCTGCGCGCCGAAGCCCGCGCCAAGAACTGGCTGCCGCAAATCGGTCAATCGGTCAATCTGACTTCGTTGTCGGGACTGGCCGCAAGCCTGCTGGTTGACACCGCGCTGTTTGATCAAGGACGGCGACAGGCAGAGCGGGAATTTGCCGTCGCCGACGTAGAGGTTGCCGCCGTTGGCCTGTCATCGGCGATGAATCAGCGCGTGTTTGACGGGTTGACGCATTACATCCACGCCGAACGCGCCCGCGCCCAACTGGCGATATCGGGCAAAGCCGCCGCACGGCTGGCCGAGTTTTCATCGGTCATGGGTCAGCGCGTTGAGGGCGGTATTTCAGATCGGTCAGAACAGCGGGTCATCGCCCAAAGTCAGGCTGAAATGCAGGCTACCATGGCCACGGATCAAGACGCCGAAGCCGCAGCTTTGGCGGAACTTCAGGCCATCACAGGGCGGCCAATGGCGGGCGTTCACGGGTTGGATGCCATCGCGCTGACCAGTGACGCAGCGGAACCCTTGTCGGTGCTGATGGTGCGGGGCGTCGGGTCGCGGGCCTTGGCACAGTCGAAACTGGAACGCGCGGGCATGATGCCGGGACTGTCGGCGTCGGCGAACGTCGGCTCTGGCGGGGTGGCTCCCGGCCTGCGCATGACGGGTGCCGGGTTGCTTAATCCCGGCGCGCGGGCGGCGCTGCAGGCGTTGGATGCCACAGCCGATGTGGTAAATCGCCAGACCGCCGAAGCATCCGAGGCCGCTGTTCGCCGCCGCATAGCACTGGAACGCCAGATCGCCACCCTGTCGTCGCGTCAGGCGCAGGGGGCCGAGGTTTTGCGCCAGACCGAAAGCAATCTGGCACTGTTTTCCGAACAGTATCAGGTCGGTCGGCGGTCTTTGCTGGAACTGGTTGGTCAATACGATGCCTTTGCGCGGCTGGAACGCGATCAGGCGTCGCTGGGCTATGATATCGCGCTGTTGCAACTGGAACTGGCGCGCGATCGCGGTCAGTTGATCGACGGGGCACGGATGTGAACGACCGGGTTGTCGCCTTTGATATCAACGCCGGTCTGGTGCCGGCCGCAGCCCCAATGGCGGCCCGCCCGTCCGTTATCGCCGCCACCGCGCGGGCGCGCCCTACGGGCCGGGCGCAAAGCCGGGCGCAACTGTCGGTGGTTTATGCGGGTCTGTTGGGCTGTGACATTGCCAACACCGATGTGATGGACCAGTTGCAAATCGCAGGCACTGACCGGGATTCCGGTCTGGACGGCATGTGCAGCGCTTTGTGCGCCTTGGGTATGACCGCGCGGATTGATGCCGTGGTGCAACCCGCAAATTCCGATTGGCCTGCGCTGGCGCAAATGTCATCGGGCCAGATTGTACTGGTTTTGGGCCAGACTGATGCCACCTTGCAGGTCTATGACACCACCTGCCCGGATATGCGCGCCGAAGTTGCCGCGACCGATTTTGCCCAGGTTTACGCAGGCCGCCTGTTGCGGGCCAAAACCACCCTGCGCGATCTGGAAACCCGCCACGTCGAAGCCGCCCGGAAACCGCATTGGTTCTGGGGTGAATTTGCCCGCTATAAACGCCAGTTGGGCGAAGTGGCTGCCGGATCTCTGGTGGCGAATATTCTGGCTGTCGCGGTGTCGCTGTTTTCCATGCAGGTCTATGACCGCGTCATTCCCTATCAAAGCGCGCCAACCTTGTGGGTTCTGGCCACCGGCGCGCTGCTGGCGATCCTGATGGAGGCGATGCTAAAACTGGCGCGCTCTGGCCTGATGGATGTTACCGGAAAACGGATCGAACTGGCGGTGCAGAGCCGTTTGATGGACAAATTGCTGGGCATGAAACATGGCCCCGGCCAGCGCAGCCCCAGTGGGTTGTTCAGCGCAATGCGCGAGTTTGGCTCGGTCAGGGAATTCTTTACCGCCACCACAATCGGCAGCTTGGCCGACTTGCCGTTTATCCTGATCTTTCTGGCCTTGGTCGCATCAATCGGTGGCAATCTGGTCTGGATTCTGGTCGCCGGGGGTATTTTGATGGTGCTGCCGGGGTTCTTGTTTCAAAAGCGCATGGTTGCATTGACCGTGGCCACCCAAGGCGCCAGCACCCGCGCGGCACGGCTGTTGTATGAAGCGATTTTTGACGCCGAAACTGTCACCACCCAGCGCGGCGAGGATCGTATCAGCCGAATCTGGGCCGAACTTTCAACGTTGTCGGCGGTGAAATCATCCGAACAGCGCAACCTGACCTCGATGCTGGGCTATTGGGCGCAAAGCGTGCAGCAAGTGACCTATATTCTGGCGGTGGTCTGCGGCGCCTATCTGGTTTTTGCGGGCCAGTTTACCGTTGGCACGATCATTGCCGTGGGCATTCTGACGGGGCGCACCTTGGGGCCGCTGGCTGCGCTGTCATCGACGATGGCGAAGTGGACCAATGTAAAAGCGGCTCTGGACGGGCTGGAAACCATCGCCAACGCACTGCAGGCCGAAGTGGCAGACCGCCATTATCTGCGCCGGGACCGCTTGATCGGGCAGTATGAATTGCGCGGCGTCGAGTTTCGCTATGATCCGCAATCGGCGGCAACAGTCGAGATCAAGGCGTTGTCCATCCCCGCCGGTCAGCATGTTGCGGTTTTGGGCACCAATGGGTCGGGAAAATCGACCCTGTTGCGGGTTTTGGCCGGGCTTTACGATCCGTCTGCGGGGCGCATCCTGATCGACGGCGTTGATATGGGTCAGGTGCATCCGCGCGATTTGCGGCGCGGCATTGGCTATCTTGGTCAGGAAGTGCGGCTGTTTTCCGGCACCTTGCGCGACAATCTGAACATGTCGCAGCTGGAACGTGACGATGACCGGTTGTTTGATGCGCTCGATTTCGCTGGTTTAGGGCCATTTGTGCGCAGCCACCCGCGCGGTCTGGACCTTGAGATCAAGGAAATGGGCGAGGGCCTGTCGGTCGGCCAACGCCAAAGCCTTGGTTGGGCGCGGCTGTGGCTGCAAGATCCGGCGGTGGCCATTCTGGATGAGCCGACCGCCGCCTTGGATCAAACTTTGGAAACCACGCTGGTCAGCCGGTTGAAAGTCTGGCTTGACGGGCGCACGGCAATCATCGCCACCCACCGCATTCCGATTTTGCAACTGACCGCCCGCACCATCATCCTGCAAAATGGCCGTCTGGTGATCGACGGCCCGCGCGATGCGGTTCTGGCGCATTTGAACGGCACCGCGGCCCTTGCGGGCAAGCCCGCCGACAGCGCCACAGGATCTGGCGGCATCAAGATCAGCGCCATTCGCGCCACAGCTATCGGCGGCGGGGCACCGGGATGAGTTTGGCAACATTTGACGATGATTTTGCCCATAAAATGCGCGGCCCCAGCCGCACAATCTGGATGATCGTGCTGACTGTGGTGGTGTTTGTGGTTTGGGCGGCGTTTGCCTGGGTCGATGAGATCGTGCGCGCCACCGGCGAAGTGGTGTCATCGTCGCGCCCGCAAATCATTCAAAACCTTGAAGGCGGCATTCTGGCCGAATTGAACGTGGCCGAAGGTGATGTGGTGGAACCCGGCCAAACGCTGGCCCGGCTTTACGGCACGCAATATCAGTCGGCGGTGGATGAGTTGTCGGATGAAATCGCCGCGCTTGAAATTCGCCGCTTTCGCCTTGAAGCCGAAATTGCCGGCGAGCCGGGCTTTGATGTGCCGCAAAGTCTGGCCACGCGGGTGCCCGATATTGTCGCCTCGGAAAAGGCGCTTCTGTTTGCGCGCCAAGCCGAATATCAGGCGCGGGTCGAGGGTGCGGGCGCGGTGTTGGAACAAGCCAGCAAAGAGCTGGAGTTGCTGGAAAAGATGTTCGCCCGCGAAATCGCGCCGCTGATCGAAGTGACCCGCGCCCGCAAAGCCAACAGCGACGCGCAAAACCGCCTGTCCGAAGCGGTAACGACCACCCAGCTGGAACGCGCCAATGACTTTTCAAAAACCCAAGCCGACCTTTCCGGTCTGCGTCAAAAGCTGACACTGGCGCAGGATCAATTGTCACGCACCCTTCTGGTGGCCCCAATGCGCGGCGTGGTCAATAAACTGTCGGTCACCACCATTGGCGGCGTGGTGCGGTCTGGCGAAGAGATTTTGCAGATCATTCCGCTGGACGAGGAATTGTTCATCGAAGCCAAAGTAAAGCCGCGCGATATCGCGGCGGTCAAACAAGGGCAGGATGCCACCATCAAGCTGTCGGCCTATGACTACACCATTTACGGATCTTTGAAGGCCAAAGTGATGTTCATCTCGGCCGATACCTTCAAAGACGACCGCTCGCGCAACCCTGACGGCGATCCGCATTACAAAGTCACCTTGCGGGTAGATCGCACCAAGTTGAATGACCGCCAGCAGAATCTGCAGATCAGACCGGGGATGCAGGCCGAGGTGGAATTGCAAACCGGTGGCAAAACTGTACTGACTTACCTGACCAAACCACTGTATAAAAGCAACGAAGCCCTGCGCGAACGCTGATTTTTCGCGGCTATTTTTTGGCAGCCGCGGAATTTTGACGCCGCTTTGACGCCACGCTCACATCATGTGGATTTACTGCCCTGACGCCATATGGCCGGGGATGCGATGCAAAATATCAGCTTTCAGCCAGCAAAACCTGTGGGGCCGCCCCTTGGGTTTGCGCATGGCGCTTTACCAAAGCGTATTGCTGCGTCACTCTTGGCGCGCAAGAGTTGCCCTGATAGTTGCGTTGTGCCCCCCATGTCCGAACCCCAGCCCATTGCCTTTTCGATGTTTCTCTTTGGGCCGTTCACGGTTCAGGGCTTGGATGGCCAAGACCTGACGCCAAAATCCCGCAAGTCGCGCGCCATTCTGGCAATGCTGGCGGTGGCCCCGCGTGGGTCGCGGTCGCGCGTGTGGTTGCGTGACAAATTGTGGAGCGACCGCGGCGAAGATCAGGCGTCGGCCAGCCTGCGTCAGGCGCTGTTGGATATACGCTCGGCGCTTGGCCCGGCGGCGGCGCATCTGGTCTCGGCTGACAAGCATACCGTTTCGCTGGATCTGGCCGCCTTGCGGATCGACGCGCTGGAGGCGCTGACGCCCGACGGCCCCAAAACCGGTTTTGGGCAGACCGAGAACTTTCTGGAAGGCATCGACGTCCGCGATCCTGAATTTGAGGAATGGCTGACGTTGGAACGCCAGTCTTGGCACCGCCGCATTGAAGAGGCTGGATTTGCGCATGATCTGACCCCCAAAACCCACGCAGATGAACATCGGCCCGGGTCGGCTGCCGTGCCGCGCACGATGCAACAGACGGCTGGCCATACCGCGGGCCTGCAACCGCCATTGCCCGGTGGACCTGACACTGTGCAAGGCTGGCGGGTGGCGTTGCTGCCGCCGGTCATTTTGGGCGGCGATCCGGTGGCGGTGATGCTGCACGGCGATGTTCAACGTGCGCTGTTGGCGGCGTTTCAAGACACCGGCGATCTGCGCGTCTTCGATCTGGCGCCGTCGCCATTTGGCGATCTGATTGGCGGTGGCTTTGCCCGCTTGCCCGAACAGATCAACCTTACGGTGCAAGTCCGGGTTTTCGCCGACCCTGTCATCTTGCGGCTGGCGATTTTGTTGCAATCGGCGGTGGATGGGGCGTTGGTATGGGCGGATGAAGTGCAATTGCACCGGCAGCAACCGGGCAATCTTGCAGCCGCAATGCCGTTGATCGCGCGCGCCACCGAAGAGGCGTTGCGGCATTTTCTGCGCCATACAGACACTGAATCTGCCGATGCAGACGGTCGGCTGGCCGCAGCGATATCGTCGATGTTCCGCCTGACCCGCGCCGATCTTGACCGGTCCGAAGCCATCTTGCGCCGCCACATCGCCGCCCATCCATCGGCGCAGGGCTATGCGTGGATGGCGTTTCTGAACACCTTTCGGGTGGGTCAGAAATTCAACCCCCAAGACGCGCCGCTGATCGAGGAAACCCAGCATTTTGCCCGCCGCGCGCTGGACCTTGAACCCAATAACGCGCTGGTGTCGGCGCTTGTTGGCCATGTTCATTCGTATCTGTTTGGCGAGTTTGACTATGCGGCAGGGCTGTTTGAGCAATCCTTGCGGGTGAACCCGGCGCAAACCCTGGCATGGGATCTTTACGCCATGCTGCACGCCTATGCCGGACAGCCCAAACGGGCCTTGGCAATGGCGCGCTGGGCGCGGCATCTGGGGGCGTTCAGCCCGCACCGCTATTACTTTGAAACCACCCGCGCGATCACCGGCAACTTTAGCGGTGAACATCACACCGCCATCGAGGCGGGCCGCGCCGCCCTTGCCGAACGCCCCGATTTCAACTCGTTGCTGCGGGTGCTGGTGTCCAGCCACGCCCATCTTGACCGCCCCGATGAGGCGCGGGTTTTTTTGGGCAAACTATTGATGGTCGAACCTAACTTTTCGATCAGTTCATTGCACGACGGCGGCTATCCCGGACTGGATACCGAAGGCGGGCAACATTTTCTGCAAGGCCTGATCAAAGCCGGGGTTCGCAAACACTGATTTCGACGGAGAAATTTATGCCAAACGTAGCATCTACGACCATTGCAAGTTTCCTGAACGCCCACCCGTTCGAGGTCTATGCCGACCAAATTCAGGCCGCCAGCGGTGGCGCGGTGCAGGGTTTGGGCCATCAGGGTGATGCGGGCATGGGCGGCGGTGCCTTGGCGTCGCAAAACAAGATGGTTCAGAACAAGTCGGCGCTGAACAAGAATAAAAACAAGAACAAAAACAAAAACAAGAATAAGAATAAAAACAAGAACAAAGTCGGCTTTGACGGCGGACAG
>JANPLZ010000042.1:0-2013 GCA_031422555.1 Cypionkella sp.
CCCGCCAAAGCGATAACGCCAATACCCGACATCACCACGCCAAAGGGTTGGCCCATGATCATCAGGCCCAACAGCACCCCGATGGTTGACATCACCACCGCCGACAGCACCAGCCAAACGGACGTAAAGCGGTTGAACTGCGCAAGCAGCACGACAAAGATCAAGAACATCGCAGCGCCAAAGGCCTTGGCCAGAAACGCCCCGGCTTCGGCCTGTTCTTCGTCTTCGCCCGCCAGTTTCCAGCGGATACCCGCAGCCTCCAGCCCGGATTTTTCCAAGGCGGCGGTGACCATGTCGCGCACCGGGGCCGCCTGCACGCCTTCGCGGATGCCTGCCTGCACGGTGACTGTGCGCTGGCTGTCCAACCGGGTCAGCGTGCCAGTTGTCGGCGCGGCCACCCGGGTGACAAAGTTGGAAATCGGCACAGACCCCGCCGCGGTTTGAATGCGCAACTGGTCAAGCGCCATGATGGTGCGTTGATCTTTTGGCAGGCGCAGCACGATATCCACCGCATCATCCGATCCGGCGGGGCGGAAATCAGACAGTTTTAGCCCGCTGGTCACCAATTGCACCATTGCGCCAACGGTCGAGGGCGCGATGCCATAGCGCGCTGCGGCATCGCGGTCCACGCGCAATTCCCAATCAACGCCGGGGGGCGGCAAACCTCCGTCAACGTCGATGACATCGGGCATCGCGGCCAACTGATCCGCCACCATCCGCGCCACATCGTTCAACCCGGCAGGATCCGCTGCCGACAACTGAATTTGAATGGCCTTGCCCGTGGGGGGGCCTGCGGCGGGCACCGATACTTCGATATCAACACCCGGAATACCAACCATCGCCGCGCGCAGATCGGTCAGAATGGCGTTGGCGTTTTTGCGTTCGCGCCAATCGACGAATTCGTATTGAATGGTGCCGATCACGTCTGCCGAAACATCATTGCCAGCACCTCCACCCGACCCCGAGCGCGTGTAAACGGTGGCAATACCCGGCCAGCCTAAAATCCGCGATTCCGCCTGTTTGACCAGCGCATCTTTTTCGTCAATCGACAGGTTGCCGCGCGCTTTTACATACAGCAGGCCAAATTCCGGTTCAACATTGGGGAAGAATTCAACGCCAGAGCCGAATTTCGTATAGGCATAAGGCACCGATACCAGCAGCCCAAGCGCAAGCGTCAGCACAATAATCGGGTGGCGCACTGCGCGGCCAACCACCCACATATAGGCACCGTCTTTGTGAATCGGCGGTTCCTTGAACGGCTTGGCGATGATCGCGCCCAGCGCGGGCACGAAAATCAGCGCATAGACCAAGGATGCCGACAGCGTGACGATCAATGTAATCGGCATGTATTTCATAAACTCGCCCACGATGCCGGGCCAGAACAGCAATGGCGAAAACGCGGCAACCCGCGTCATTGTGGCCGCAATCACCGGGCCCGCCATGCGGTGCGAAGCCATCGCGAAAGCCTGACGTTTATCAATGCCTTCGGACATGCGGCGTTCGGCGTATTCGGTGACGATAATCGCGTCATCCACCAACATGCCCACCGCCAGGATCAATGAAAACAGCACAACGATATTCACCGTCAGCCCCATCAGCGACAGCGCCAACATGCCCATTAGAAACGAGGCCGGTATAGCCAACCCGATCAGGATCGAGGCACGGCCCGACAAAGCGTAAAGAATAACGATGAACACCAAAATAACCGCTGTCAGCACTGAATTTTGCAGATCACTTAGCAACTGGCGGATATCTTTGGATTTATCCTGACTGAACGACACCTCGGTGCCGGGCGGCAGCAGGGCCCTGAATTCTTCGGTCACGGCTTTGGCGGCGTCAACCGTGGCGATCAGATTGGCACCGGTGCGTTTTGACACTTCGATGGCCACGGCAGGTTCGCCGTTCAGCCGGGTGATGGTTTGCGCGTCTTTGTAGGTTGGGCGTATTTCGGCCAGATCACGCGCGCGCACGACGGCCGTGCCGTTGGAAATGATCGGCAAATTCGCCACGTCT
>JANPLZ010000043.1:0-3480 GCA_031422555.1 Cypionkella sp.
GGACTGGGGTGCGCAGGACTGGGGGGGGCAGCGCCCCCTTGGTTTCAAAATTCTTACCCGAGAATTTCTCCCCTAGCCCCCCGCAGCATCCACATTGAACACGCAAGGATCACTGACCAGTTCCGGCGGGGTCCGGCACAGGCCTTGCGCGACCACCCAGGCTGCCAGCACTTTGGGCACATAGTCGCGGGTTTCGGCATAAGGCGGCACGCCGGAATTTGCCGTAACCGCCCCTTCGCCCGCATTATAGGCCGCCAGCACCATCACGGGATCTCCGTCAAACGTCTTCATCAGCCAATTCAGATAGGCCACGCCGCCTTTGATATTCTGGGCCGGATCGGTGGCATCGGTCACCCCAAACCGCGCGGCAGTGGCGGGGATCAGTTGCATCAGGCCTTGCGCCCCGGCCGAGCTGACCGCGTCGGCCTTACCTGCACTTTCGATGCCGATCACCGCCAGCACCAGCGCAGGCGAGACATTGGTGCCAATCGTCGCCTTCAAAATCGCGGTGCCATAGGTTTCGGCCAGATCCTGCATCGGCTGCAATCGCGGTGAGGCAACCGATGCCCCGCCCGGCCCCATCGACAGCGTCGCCAGCGCCAGCGGAAAGCGGCCAGCAACCTGATCTTTGCCAACCGGCACGGTTTCCCAAAACCACTCATATTTCGCCACCGACGGCACGGCAGGCAGTATCGGGCCAAGGGCCGCTTCGGCGGTGTCGGGTTCGGATTTGGGCGCGCGCGGTTCAACCACAGGCAGGGCTGCCAGCGCGCGGGCCTGCTCGACCGGATCAATCTGCACGGTGATTCTTTTGCCCGGCACCCCTGCGCCAACTTTTACCCGCTTGAAGGTAAAATCTGCTTTCGCCACAGCCTCTTGCGCCATGGCCGTCACCGGCCACAAACAGCATAGAATAACCAACAGCCCCGTTTTTGCCCGTCGCATCGCCAAAGATGCCGCCTGTTTTTATTATCGTTGTATGATCTTTTGCACGCCAGCGCCGCGCAATCTATGCAACTTGCGCAACAATAAAGGCTTTTTTGCCAAATTCGGCGTAAAAGCAACGGTCTACAACCCATGGATGCACGACTTTGAAAAATTAAATACCATTATAATCAAACGCTTATAACTTTTATTCGCTTTTTTAGGGATACACAAAAATGCCCAAATCTGACCCAACTCGGAACACGATCAGAGGTGCATAAAGGGTCATACCGAACGGCACCGGATGCGAAACAGAGGTCGCAACCAAAACAGGGGTCGGGGCGGTTATGAAACCGAAAGCATCTCCTCGAAAGGGAAACACCATGACACTGATGAACACATTCAAAGCCTTCGCAAACGACGAATCCGGCGCTGTGACCGTTGACTGGGTCGTTCTGACCGCAGCCATCGTTGGCCTGGGCCTGATCGTTATGCAGACTGTTGGCGGCGGGATCGAAGATCTGGCTGGCAAGATCGAAACCGATCTGAAGGCCGACTCGTCGGGCTACACCACCCAAGTTGCACCTTAATCTGCACCACATGACTACCTGAACAGGTAGAGGCCGCGTCCGGGATGGGACGCGGCCTTTTCCATGCGGCGACAGCCTTGGAATGACCATAATCGCGGCCTTTGGTGTCCCGATTTCAGCCACAAAGTCATGCGAAGACCCAACTGTGGCCTGTTCTGTGCGCTGCCACGCGTAACGACCGACCAAAGGAAAACCGATGCCAAAGCAGTTTGTACATTTCATTGTTGCCGAAGACGGCGCGGTCACGGTCGATTGGGTTGTGCTGACAGCTGCGCTGATCGGCATGGGAATGGTGGTCATAACACCGATTGCCTACAGCACCGACAATGAGGCGCAGGGCATTTCGGACTACATAAGCTCGATAGACGTCGGTGACGAAGACTAACACTTTCACAGTATCCGTCTGTGCCCGTGGGGGCTGCGGACCCGTTCGGAAAAGGGGAATACCATGCGTTTGATATTTGGTCTGGTGCTGATGGCGGGTCTCGCCCTGGCCGGGGCCGCGGTTTACATGGCCAAGGGCTATATCTCCAAGCAAGAGATGGCGGCCGAAAATGAAAAGATCATCCGGCAGAAAACCGGCGGTCTGGTCGAGGTTTTCGTGCTGAACAAGCCAAAGAATTATGGTGAAAAGATCACCAAGGAAGATGTCCAACTCAGCTATTGGCCCAAGAACGCGATGCCCGAAGGCACGTTTACCGATATGGCGGTGCTGTTCCCCGATGAGACGACGGACCCGCGCTATGTGATCCGGCAGATGGAAAAGTTTGAACCCATTCTGGCGGTAAAGGTCACCGAGCCTGGCGAGCAATCTGGCCTGACCGGCGAGATCGAAAAAGGCATGCGCGCCTTTGCGATCAACGTCGAAGCCGCAGATTTCCTGCAGCCCGGCGACCATGTTGATATCTATTGGACCGGTGCCATCACGGGCACCAACGGCGAGACAACCCGCCTGATTGAAAGTGCTATGAAGATCATTGCGACCGACCGCAGCGTTGAAGGCGGCGTATCGGATGCCTCGATCCAAAGCCGCACGATGACGGTGGCGGTCTCGCCCGAACAAGTCGCCCGTCTGGCGCAGGCGCAGGCCACCGGGCGTTTGGTGATGGCGTTGGTTGGCACCGGCGATACCACAACCTCCGGTCAGATCGAGGTGAACAGCACCGATTTGCTGGGCCTTGAAACCGCCGCCCCGGTTGCAGTCGCCGAAGTTGCCAAAAGCTGTTCAATCCGCACCCGCAAAGGCACCGAAGTGATCGACACCCCGATCGCTTGCACCAACTAAGCGGAAATTTCACCGGGTGCCGCCACTGTATATGGTGGCGGCATCCGGGCTTTGGCGCATCCGCTGGGGGGCTGTTGCAACTTATCCACATAAGGAAAGCCCTCCAAGCAATTGATTCTTGATTAAAAATACCATCTGAGGCATCTTACGTATTGGAGCGGGCACCAAAGACCCGACCAGAGGCGTGATCGAAAGGGCAGGTCACATGAATATGCGACATCTTTTTGCAGCTGGACTGCTGGGGCTGGCCCTTGCCACCACGGCCATCAGCCCGCTTACGGCGCAGACGCTTCGGATTGTGGAAGGGTCGGTATCCGCGCCCTTGGTGGTGCCAATGAACCGCGCCGTCGTGGTTGAAAGTGACGTGCCTTTTGGTGAGTTGTCCATCGCAAACCCCGGCATCGCCGATATTACAAACCTTGGCGATAAATCCATCTACATCATCGGCAAAATTCCCGGTCGCACAACGATGACGGTGTTGACCGCCGGTGGCGAGTTGATTGCCAGTGTCGAAGTGCAGGTCTCCCCCGACATCGCAGAATTCAAGGAACGCCTGCGGCAAATCCTGCCCGGCGAAAACATCGAAGTGCGCACTGCCAATGATGGCATCGTCTTGTCGGGCACGGTTTCGTCAACGGCAAAACTGGACCGCGCGCTTGATCTGGCACAGCGATATGCGCC
>JANPLZ010000044.1:0-17088 GCA_031422555.1 Cypionkella sp.
CCCGAAGGTTTGGGCGCGCGGTCTGTCACCGTGGCGGGGGCAGTGACGGTCACGGCGGATGCGGCGATATATCTGCGCGGCGGCAAAGTTGCGCTTGATGGCAACGCTTTGCGCGTTGAGGCCGACTTTGCCACCAATGGCGCGCGGCCAAAGCTGTCGGCGACGGTAACGGCCGGGGCGCTGACCTTGCCCGCGGCCCCCGGTGGCGGCACCAGCGGCGGCGCTGCGGCGGCGGGCTGGCCGCGCACGGCGATTGATGTATCGGGACTTGCGGCGCTGGACGCCGAAGTGGCCCTGACCGCCGACAGTCTTGATCTGGGTCTGGTCAAATTTGGGGCGACGCAAATGTTGGTCACTGTTGATCGTAGCCGCGCGGTGTTCGATATTCGCAAGGCCGTGGCTTATGGTGGCACGATTGCGGGCCAATTTGTTGTAAATGGGCGCAAGGGCCTGTCGGTGGGCGGCGATCTGTCCTTTGCCGATATGGCGTTGCAGCCGTTGTTGACCGATTTTGGCGGCTATGACCGACTGATCGGCACCGGTGATTTGCGGGTGAAATTTCTGGGCGTTGGCAATTCGGTCGATGCGATCATGCAAGGGTTGGAAGGCGCGGGCTCGGTGGCTTTGACCAAGGGCGAAATCCGGGGGCTGGATATTGCGGGCATGCTGCAAAATATGGATCCGTCGTTTGTCGGCGAAGGCCAAAAGACGATTTTTGACAGTCTGGGCGGCAGTTTTATCATTGCGGGTGGGGTGTTGCGCAATAATGATCTGGTGCTTGGCGCGCCCTTCATCACGGCGACGGGGGCGGGCGATGTCGGTTTGGGCGCGCGCAATCTGGAATATCGCATCAAGGCCACGGCCATATTTGACGGATTGAGGGCAGATGACAGCGGGGCGGGCGGACTGACTGCGCCCTTGCTGATCAAAGGGCCTTGGGCTGATCCGCAATTCTCGCTGGATCTGCAGGCTTTGGCGGATGAAAAGCTGGCCGAAGAACGGGCGAAACTGGAGGCCCAGTTGCAAGCCGAAGCCGACGCCCTGAAGGCAGAGGCGCAGGCCAAAGTCGATGCCCTAGAGGCCGAGGCCCGCGCCAAGCTGGAGGCTGAATTGGGCATCGTGCAACAAGAGGGCGAAACACTGGAAGACGCCGCCAACCGCCGCGCCAGCGAAGTGCTGGAGGAAGAGGCGCGCAAGGCCTTGGAAAGTATCTTGAACGGCACCAATTAAGAGTGAGTATTTAAGCCAAAATGAAACAATTTTAGGCAGATTTTAGCGGATTTTTTGCATCAGCCGGATCAGCGCGATAGCCGAAATCGGGTATGATATCGGCGATGTCAAAGGCGGCGCCCGCCGGGGTTTGGGGCATGAATTGCCCTGCCAGCCGCAATTTTGCATATTCATGCACCAGTGACCACAGCATCACTTCGCCCCGCCGCTGGCCATCGGTGGCATCGGCTTTGTCCCAATCAAGGCCCGGTGATATTTCCGCCAAAACGGCATAGCTGGCCCTCGCGGCCTGTGGCAGACCGGCGTTTTGATAGTCGCAATAGAGGGGCGAAAACATCAATCCGAACAGGTGCGGGTGCGTCAGCGCAAAGCGGGAATAGCCCTCCATCGCCGCCAGTAGCCGCGCTTGTTCAAATCGCCATGGCGGTTGGGTTTTATGGGTAGGGACATGCGCGGCGAAGGCGCTTCGTGGGTTCATCGCGGCGCTGGGCTATGTGGCCCTGATGACCTTGGCATTGTTTGTGCAGGCCTTGTTGGGGCTGCCGGTGATTCGGCTATACTAGCCGGTCAGGATGTGAAAATCCGCCCTGGTTTCAGGGCGGGCTTTTGCGCAATTCGCGGATGGTTGCGCTTTTGTCTTAGCGGCGGCGGTCGCGTCGCGCGCTCATCGGTTGGAAGGCGACGCCGACATGCGCTTCGCAATAGGGTTTGCCGGGCACCGATGGCAGGCCACAGAACCAGAAATCATCCGTCGCCGGATCGCCGATTGGCCATTTGCAGGTGCGTTCCGTCAACTCCATCAGGGTCAGCCGTTTTGCGCGCTTTTCAACTTCGCGCACCGACGCCAAAGCCTCGGGCGAGATTTCGTTGGCGGAAGGCTGCGGCGGCAGGGGCTGGCCCGCCGGAATGATCGCCTTGCGCATCGGCAAAGTGGTGATCGTTGCACCGGACGCCGGGGCTGCGGCAACCGGGGCGGCGCGTTCGGGCACAGCGCGGGGTTCAGCGCGCGGAATGTCCGCAGCATGCGCGCGCGCGGCAGGTTCGGCGCGCGGCGCGGCTGCGGCGGGTGCCGCATCGACGTCCTCTGCCTCATCGCGGCCCGTTCCGGGGCCGACGCGGTTCGACAGGCCAAGCCGATGCACTTTGCCGATCACCGCATTGCGGGTGACGCCGCCCAGTTCCTTGGCGATCTGGCTGGCCGATTGGCCTTCGGCCCACATTTTCTTGAGCGTCTCAACGCGCTCGTCGGTCCAGGACATCTTCAACTCCGGTTTGCGGGCGAACAAAGGGGTTCTGCACCGCGCTGTTCTATTCAGGCCCATTCACTTTGGGATAGCATGGAATACAGGGGGATGGCGGCAAGATCAAGCGGGGCTGCGATTTGGGCTTGATTGGGGGGGGCGGATTTCTTAACAGCGGTCAGGCCCGCCAGCACAAAGGCAACAGCATGCATGATTACCGCGAACAACGCGCCGAGACATTTGAAACCTTTGCAACCGTCAGCCGCGGGGTAAAGCTGCCGAAATCGGCGGTGGTGGTCTATGAATTCATCGCCGAAGAGGTGGATACCGATTGGGCGGCGGTGAAAAAGGCGCTGCAAGCCAAAGGCTTTACGGTGCAATATAGCGGCGATGTGTTGCAGGCGCGTGTGGGGCCAATCGGGATTGATGCCGAAACGGTCTGGCATTGGGAACGCATTGCGACCGAAGCCGCGCTGCCGTTTGAATTTTATCCCGATGGCTGGGAATTGGCCGACGACTGAGCCGTTGCTGCCGATGTGCGGCGGGCCTGCCCGAACCGCGTCAGCGCCGGGATGGTCAGAAAGATAAGCCATTGCGGCATTGGCCAGACGCTGCCCAAAACAATTGCACCATAGGCCAGAAACAGCCCGGCAAAGCCGATTTGCGTTGCGGCAAGTGTTGCTTCAAGGGCGCGGTTTGGCCGCAGCGCCAACGCAGCCAGAGCCACGCTAAAAACCAGCAGGTTGACCGAAACCGCATGCCACAGCACCGAGGCAAAGGCCCGCAGCCCCGGCAGTTGCAGGCCCGCAAGCATGGCCTCATGCACTTCGGGGCCACCCATGAACAGATGAATGCCAAGGGTCATCGCCATCAACGCGGCGGCGATGGCGGTTGGATAGGACGGGGTGCTGGACATTTTGTGCCTTTCTACATACGGTTGCGTATGGTTCGCAAAGGGCGGGGCGTTAGTCAATACGCCTCCGTATGGTTGAAGATGGAACAGGCTGAGACACCTCGTCGCAGGCGGCTGGCTGCACAGGATTGGCTGTTGGCGGGCTACCGCGCCTTGGTGCGCCAAGGGCCGGCTGGATTGCGCGCCGAAGCGCTGGCCCGCGATCTGGGCACCACGAAAGGATCGTTTTACTGGCATTTCGCCGATGTCGGGGCCTTTCGGGCAGCATTGCTGACCTATTGGGTCACGCGCGCCTTCAACGAGGTGCTGGCCGCCGTCGAGGTGGAAACCGCGCCCGCTGCACGGCTGCATCGGCTGGTTGCCTTGGCGGTCGGGTATCGCGATCCCGACTATGGCGGCGCGGCGCTGGAGCCGGCATTGCGGGCTTGGGCGCGCGAAGATGCGGCGGTGGCTGCGGCCGTGGCCGACATGGACGCACGGCGCCTTCGCTATGTTGCAGCGCTGTGTGCAGCCTGCGGGCGGGCTGATCCGGCATTGCCGGGTTTGATCTATGCTGCCGTTACCGGTTATACCGTGTTTGACGCCGCCACCATTCCAGTGGCCGACGCCCAAGCCGGAATGCGCGCCCTGCTGCATCTGGCGGGGGTGCCGGGTTAGACCTTCGTGCCAGCCACCCAGACCGCCCTGATAGCCCGGTCATCGCCCAGCATGATCGTTGGAAAAAGCGCTTCCCAAACATCACCTGCCCGTCTTCTGGCCTGCTCGATCAAGGGGGTAGAGGCCAGATCAATCACCACAAGATCGGCCTCTAACCCCACGGCAACATTGCCGATTTTAGCCTCGGCATGCAGGGCGCGCGCCGAACCGGCGGTGGCCAGCCACCACAACTGACTGGGATGCAGGGCCGCGCCGCGCAACTGTGCCACCTCATAGGCGGCGGCCATGGTGCGCAGCATCGAAAACGACGACCCACCGCCGGTATCGGTGGCAAGGCCCACCCGCAGTTGCGGCGCCAGCGCCATGTTGAACAAGCCCGACCCGATAAAGGTGTTCGACGTCGGGCAATGCACCAGACTGGCCCCCATCTCGGTCAACCGCGACTTTTCGCGCAAGGTCAGATGGATCGCATGACCAAAAACCGCACCCTTGCCCAGCAGTCCGTGTTTCTCATAGGTATCCAGATAGTCGCGGGCATCGGGAAACAGGTCCTTGACCCAGGCAATCTCGTCATGTTGTTCCGACAGATGGGTTTGCATCAGGCAACCGGGGTTTTCGGCCCAAAGCGCCCCCAAGGCGGCCAGTTGATCGGGGCTGGACGTGGGTGAAAACCGCGGCGTGATCACATAAGACAGCCGGTCCACCCCATGCCAGGTTTGCAACAACTGCTTGCTGTCGTCATAGGCCGCTTGTGCCGTGTCGCGCAGCCCATCGGGCGCGTTGCGGTCCATACAGGTTTTACCGGCGAAGGCGCGCATCCCCCGGCTTTGCGCGGCGGTAAAGAACGCCTCAACCGATTGCGGGTGAATGGTGGCATAGGAACACATCGAGGTGGTGCCATGCGCCAGCGCCAGATCAAGATAGCAGTTGGCGACAGTATCGGCATAGGCCCGGTCGCCAAAGCGCATTTCTTCGGGGAACGTATAGGTGTTCAGCCAATCAATCAGCCGCTTGCCCCACGACGCGATGATGGCGGTCTGCGGATAATGCACATGGGCGTCGATAAAGCCTGCCGAAATCAGATGGCGGCCATAGTCGGTGACGCGTGCGTGGCGGTAGGCCGCGCGTATTGGCCCGGCTGGCCCGACCGCGACAATCCTGCCTTGGTCAACCACAACCGCGCCATGGCTTTCGTGCCGCGCCGCCTCCGGGCCACCTTCAAACGGGTCGCCCGCAAAGGACAAGACCTGCCCCAAAAGTAAATCGGCCATCATCCGCCTCCTGTTCTGCTGTCGTTACACTACCGCCTTACAAGAAATCAGCAAATATCCTGATGCCCCCTGTCTTGGGCAAACGGCTTTCGCTAAGGATAGCGGATGGAGGGCTGCGGATGGTGGATGATCTGGCGCTGATGGACGACGATGAGGTGCACGCAGATCGCGTGGCAGCCATCCTTGACGCGGTCGAGGCGGGCGATGCGCCGCGGTTAACGCAGCTTTTGGAACCGCTGCACGCTGCCGACATTGCCGACCTTCTGGAACAGATCAGCAGTGCCGAACGCCGCGGTTTGCTGACCCTGTGGTCGGGGGAAATCGACGGCGAGTTGCTGTCGGAAATTGACGAATCCATCCGCGAAGAGGTGATCGGGTCGCTGCCGCGCGAAGTGGTCGCCGAAGCCATGCGCGAGTTGGACAGCGATGACGTTGTCGACATTCTTGAAGACCTTGATACCCCGCAACAAGATATCATTCTGGGTGCGTTGGAGTTGGCCGACCGGGTCGCGGTAGAGCAAGCGCTTGCCTATCCCGAAGACAGCGCCGGCCGCCTGATGCAGCGCGAAGTGGTGGTGGCCCCGGAACAATGGACGGTGGGCGAGGCGATTGATTTTCTGCGCACCGCCACGCATTTGCCGGACCAGTTCTACCATGTGATCCTGACCGATCTGTCAATGGTTCCGAAGGGATACGTCACGTTGGGGCGGCTGTTGTCGTCGCGGCGCGAGATTGCGTTGATGGCGATTCTGGAAGACAGTTTCCGCACCGTCCCGGTGACCGAATCCGAGGCTGACGTGGCCTATATGTTCAACCAGTATCACCTGATTTCCGCGCCGGTGGTCAACGCAGATGGCCGTTTGGTGGGCGTGATCACCATTGATGACGCGATGAACGTGCTGGACGAAGAGCACGAACAAGACATGCTGCGACTGGCCGGGGTGGGCGACGATGCCAGCCTGTCGGATGGTGCGCTGGCATCGGCCCGCCAGCGTTTGCCGTGGCTTGTGGTGAACCTGTTTACCGCGTCGATTTCGGCTTTTGTGATTTCGCGGTTTGAAAATACCATCTCGATGCTGGTCACATTGGCGGCGCTGATGCCGATTGTGGCGTCAACTGGCGGCATTGCGGGCACGCAATCGCTGGCGGTGGCGGTGCGTGCGCTGGCCACGCGCAGCCTGACCTCGGCCAATGCCAAACGGGTGGTGATGCGCGAATTGCAAGGCGGTTTGCTGAATGGCCTGGGCCTCGCGCTGATTTTGGGTGTCGGTGGGTTCTTGATTTTCGGCGATTGGAAACTGGGCGTGGTTTTGGGTGTGGCGATGATCGCCAATCAGGTCGTTGCCGCGCTGGGCGGCGTTTTGGTGCCGCTGACGCTGAACCGGCTGAAGCTGGACCCCGCACTGGCGTCGGGCACATTCGTCACCACCTTGACCGATGTGTTCGGCTATCTGACCTTTCTGGGTCTGGCCAGTCTGGTGCTGTTGTGATTGCCGAAGAAAAGGCCGAGGCCCGCCGGGTGGCGTTTGCGGCCCGCAAGGTCTGTTTCGCCGCAGGGCAGGGGCAAGCGGCGGAACTTCTGGCGGATTTCTTAAATGATTTCAAAGGTAAGGCGCTGTCTGGTTATATGGCGATGCGCACCGAAATTGATCCCGAGGGGGCGATGGCCGCGCATCAAGGCCCGGTTTGTGTGCCGGTGATCGTGGGTCGGGGCCAAGCGCTGCGGTTTCGCGAGTGGACGCCCGGCTGTGCGATGGAAAAGGGTGAATTCGGGGCGGATATCCCGGTTGAAGGCACATGGATAGAGCCGCAAGTGCTGATCGTGCCGCTGCTTGCCTTTGATGCGCGGGGGTATCGGTTGGGGTATGGCGGTGGGTTTTATGATCGCAGTTTGCAGGCTTTGCGGGCCCGGCGGCCAACTTTTGCGGTGGGGTTTGCCTTTGCTGATCAGGAGGTGGCGCAGGTTTCGATTGACGAAACCGATCAGCGATTGGATGCCATCGTCACCGAACGCGAACTGCGCCGATTTTACTGATCGTAATTTTCGATCAAGCTGTGGGTCAGAAAAATTTTCGGCGAAAATTTTTCCGCGCCTGTCACTTGGCGATCTTTTCGTCCTTCACAAACATGTTGCCCCAGGCGCGGTCGATCATATCGGGGGTCATCTGTGTTGGGATACCTTCGAATTCACACATCGCGATCATCTGATCAATCAAGAAGGTCGGCTGATAATTGGCAAAATTATTGTCAATCGTCGGATATTTCACCTTCAGCATATGCAGCATCGCGGCCTCATCCAGCGGCATGTTCTTTTTGCGCGCCACCATGGCAAATATCTTCAGGAACATTTCCTGATTTGGCCCATCAATCTTGATCTTGAAGAAAATCCGCCGAAGCGCCGCGCCATCGAAAATCTCGTTCGGATGGAAGTTGGTCGAAAAAATCACAAGTGTATCAAAGGGAACGGTGAATTTCTCGCCCGATTGCAGCGCCAGAATGTCGCGCGATTCTTCCAGCGGCACGATCCAGCGGTTGACAAGCTTTTGCGGCGATTCCGCCTGACGGCCCAAATCGTCGACGATGAAAATTCCGCCCGACGCCTTTAGCTGCAGCGGCGCCTGATAGGTGCGCGCGGTGGGATTATACTTCAAATCCAACATATCCAGCGTCAATTCACCACCGGTAATCACGCTGGGGCGCTCGCAATAAACATAGCGGTTGTCGAACCGGTTGCCGGTGCGGCGGATCGAATTCGGATCATCCACCGCCTCTTCGGCCAAGGCATGCACGATCGGATCATACACGGTGATCACCTGCCCCGAATATTCAATCGCGCGCGGGATATAGATCTTATCGCCCAAAGCCGCGCGAATACCGTTCGAGATGCTGGATTTACCGTTGCCGGGCGGGCCATACATCAGGATTGATCGGCCAGACGTAACCGCTGGACCAAGATTTCCGATCAGATCGGCCGGCAATATCAAATGCCCCATGCCCTTCATCAGTTCGGGACGGGTCATTTTGATATTGCGCACCGACTGGCGTTTCATCTGTTCAGAATACATCGCCAGCGGCACCGGCATCGACCCGTAATATTCCGATTGCGACAGCCCGTCCAACGCGCGGGCCTTGCCGCCATCGGTCAACTGATAGCCCATTTCATTGCCCGAATTGGCGTGCAGCGTGCCTGTCGCCTGCAGCAACTTTTGGCCGCGCGCCAGATCGACCAGTTCTTGGGTCAGTTGCACCGGCAAAGCGATGGTGCGCGAAATGGCGCTGACCAGATCAAGGTTGGTGCGGAACATGGTCTTCAGCAAGATGTCACGCATCATCACCAAAGACAGGCCGGTTTCGGCCAGGGTTTTTGGCTGTGGCGGGGCGACAACGCCCATAGGCACTTGCATATTCATCGACGGACCCCTTGCACGCGCCCGGAAAACTGTGTCCCGGCGTTCAACAGTCCGACAGATACGTTACAATAAGGACCTAACTATGGCCAAAATATAGAAGATAAGTGTTCCCGACAGCGCCAGTCCCATCGGAAAATCCTTATGCGTCCAACTGGCCCAATCCACGGTGGCCGTGCGAAAGGCCGGAATTCTGCGCGCCAGACGGTGCGCCGCAAACGCCCCAAGCAAGCACGATGCAAAGAGCAACAGCACCAGTCTGATATCGGCATTGACAAAAATCGGCGCCATTGCGGCGGCGAATTTGGCATCGCCCGCGCCAACCAGGCCCGCGGCGTTTGACACAAACCCCACTGCCAACACAATCGCCGCCAGCGCCCAACCCCAAAGCCAGACTTGCAAAGGCACCAAAAACACGCCGATCACCAGCCAGACCAACAGCAAAGCGATCACGGCTTTATTCGGGATTTTCATAAAGCGCATATCGCTCCATGAAACCCAGATGCCAATAGCCAGCACAAAGGGCAAAAGCGCCAGCGCGCCAAGGGGTGTCAACATCGGGTCAGCTTTCCAGTGCTGCAAGCGACCGCGCGGCGGCCTCAAAATATTGCGGATGGGTTTCGACAGCCTCTTGCAACAACGACCGGCCGACTTGGGTATCGCCTTGCTTCACCGCCGCCAGACCCATGGTATAGAGCAGTTCAGCGCGTTCGGTCTGGCTCATCGGCACAACCGGCATTTCGTATTTGCGTTGGGCCGCGCGGGCCAGAACCAGATTGTTCTTGGCGGTAAACAGGGTGTTGTCATAGGTCACGGCCTCGACAAACAATTTTTCTGCGCCAAGACCGTCGCCGCGTGTCAGCTTGGAAAAACCCCAGTTGTTCAGAACGCCTGCGGGTTTGGTGGTCAGCCCTGCGGCGATTTCATAAAAACTATCGGCTTTTTTCCAGTTTTTATTGCTGTCAGCCACCATCGCCTCAAGCCGGTAACGTTCATAGGTTTCATGGGTTGGCGGGATTTTGTTCAACTCGGCTTCGGCGCGCGCCCATTCGTTTGACCGGATCAGCGCATCGGCAAGGCTGACGCGGTCAGCGGCACTGCCCTCGGGTGTTGCCAGAATGGCCGTCCAGACCGCAATCGCCTCGGTTGGCTGCCCCGCCCGCACCAGCGATTTCGCCAGCCCGCGTTTCAGATCAATGCGATCAGGGTTTTCATCCGACGATTTCTTGAAATAGGCCACGGCCTCATTCGGGTCGCCCACCGTCAGCATGATGTCACTTAGGTTTGACTCGTCGATGACATTCACGCTTTTCAGCGCGCGCTGCACTTCGGCATCGGACTGCTGTTTCTGACAAGCGGTCAGGCCAACTGCGCCTGACAGGCACAGGGCAAGGAATACAGGGTGGCGCATTTTCGCGTCCTTTGGTCTGCTTGCTGCTCAATTTCTTAAAGTTGCGATAACAGGACGTAGGTTCCCTGACCGCGCCGCACAAGATTCATCACCGGTTTTTCAGCCGTTTCATCAGCATACACCGAGTTTTCTGTATCCGCGATAGCCAGCCGCAGATTTTCGCGGATCGAGTCCGATTGGCCACTGTCCAGCGCAAAGGCCTGCTGAAACACCACCCGCGCCTCGCCGGATTTGCCGCGCTCCATCAACACCACGCCCAGATTGTTCAGCGCGGGCACAAAGCTGGGGTCCAGTTCGGTCGCGCGGCGCAAGATTTGCTCGGCTTGCCCCAGTCGCCCCAACTGCAGGTTGGCCGATCCGATTGCCGATAGCACGTCGACATTCATGCCGGTTTCGCCCGCCGCCCGCAGATAGGCTTTCAACGCCAGTTCAAATTCGCCCGCCTCCATCAGGCGGTGGCCCACCAGCAAGCCATCAACGCCGGTTTTGCTGACATCGGCGCCCGGAATGCGGGTATCGTTGCTGCGCAATGCGCCAAGGCCGCCAGTTTGAGAACAGGCGGCCACAGCGATCGAGGTCAACACAGCCAGCGCTGCAGGTCTTATCACAAGGGTCAGCCCCCTCCGAGGGATGTTGCAATTCCGTGCACTGACGGCCCGATCAGAATGATCAACAACGGCGGCAGTGTGAACAGCATTGTGCCAAGGGTCAGCTTGGTCGGCAACTTGTTTGCCAGTTCTTCGGCTTTCATCACGCGTTTGTCACGCATTTCCAGCGAATAGACCCGCAACGCCTCGGACATCGAGGTGCCGAACGTGGCGGACTGCACCAAAGTTGTCACAAAAGACGAGATATCGGCGATGCCGATGCGTGCCGACATGTCTTTCAACACCGCCACGCGTTCTTTGCCGGCCTTTACCTCTTGGGCGACCATTTCAAATTCTTCTGCCAAAGCCGGATAGCCGGCGCGGCTTTCCTTGGCGATGCGGTTGATGGATTGATCCAGCGACTGCCCCGCCTCAACACAGACCAGCATCAGATCAAGCGCATCGGGAAATCCCTCGACAATTTCATTTTGCCGCTTTTGCACCCGCCGCTGCACCCAATACTGCGGCAGGTAATAGCCCGCAGCCCCCGGCCCAATGGTTGACATGATCATGAACTGCGTCGTCACTTCTTGCTGGGCTTTGGTGATCAGCGCATAGGCCAGACCAAGACCCAAAAACCCCAAACCCAAGGCAAACTGCGCAAAGTGAAAGGTGCGCACTGCATTTTTTGCCTTGTAACCCGCCCGCAGCAGTTTCATCCGCGAGGCGGTCATGGTTTCCACGTCTTGCGGTTCCAGAAAAGTGGCAAACTTTTTCAGCTTGTCGGCTTTGTCCGCAATCCGCAGTTCATTGTCGCCTTTGGCCGTGGCCTTGGCGTCTTCGCGCAGCGTCTTCAGCTTGTCAAAAGGCTCTGCCGGTTTTTTCAGCAAAAACGGAACCACGGCGACAATCAGGGCAAGCCCGATCCCGCCCAGCAGCAAAAGCGGGCCAAGCGGGCCAAAGCTGTCTACCAGCGACGCGTTTAGGTTGGTTAAAAGTTCCATGATCCATTCAAACCTTAATGTTAACCATCATGCGCATGAAGATGATGTTGATGATCAAAAACACCGCCACAACGAGACAGGCAGGCACAAACGCGGGGGTGTCTTTGACTTTGTCAAAATAGTCGGGCTTGACGACGTTGATCATCACCAAGGCACCAATCGGGAAGGCGGACAGGAACATGCCAGACCATTTCGCCTCGGCGGTGATGGCATTGACGCGGCGAAACAGCTTGAACCGCGCCCGGATCACCTTGGACAGGCCATCCAGAATCTCGGCCAGATTGCCGCCCGAAGTTTGTTGAATGGTGACCGCCACCGCCAAAAACCGCAAATCCTGACTGTCGACGCGTTCGGCAAAGGCCTTCAGGCTGTCGGCCACGTTGCGCCCATAGGCTGCCTCATCCGCGATCATGCCAAATTCGGTGCCCAACGGATCAGCGACTTCTTTGGAAACGATGCCAATCGCCGATGAAAACGGATGGCCAACCCGCAACGACCGCACCATCAGCTCCACCGCATCGGGCAGTTGTTCGTTCATCAGATCCATGCGTTTTTTGGCTTTTTTATTGACCCACATGTAAACGCCGCCCACGCCCATCCCCACCGCGATCAGGGCGCGAATGGGCGTGTCAACGGCGGTGCCTATCGTCAGACCCAAAAAGGCAAACACCGTTACCAGGCCCATGATCCCGATCAGTTGTGCGGGCGAAAACGCGATATTGGCTTTTTGCGCTTTGGTGGCCAGAATGGCATATAGTGGAATGCCGCGCGAATTGGCGTGCTGGCTGGCCTCTTTGCGCAGCTGATCCAGCACTTCTTCGCGGTTACGGTTTTTTTCCAGCAAGGCCAGACGGCGGCTCATGCGGCTGTTCAGGCTGATGGATTTGCCAAAAACCGTCAGATAAATACCTTCGACCAAGGCCACGACGGCCAGAAAGATCAGAACGTAGATCAGGGGGGCGGCGCTGATTGTCATGGTATGGCCTTACACGATGGGTTCATAGATGGATGCGGGCAGATCATAACCCCACTGGCGAAACCGATCTGAATAATGGCTGCGCACGCCGGTGGCGTTAAAGCGGCCAATGATTTTGCCGTTGGGTTCAACGCCCAGGCGTTCATAGCGAAACACTTCCTGCATCGAGATCACATCGCCTTCCATGCCGGTGATTTCGGTCACCGACACCATCCGGCGCGACCCGTCTTGCAAACGGCTTGCCTGCACAATCAGGTTCACAGCCGACGCGATCTGGCTGCGCACCGCCTTCAGCGGCATCTCGATCCCGGCCATTGCGACCATGTTTTCAAGGCGTGAGATGCCGTCGCGGGCGCTGTTGGCGTGGATCGTGGTCATCGACCCGTCATGGCCGGTGTTCATCGCCTGCAGCATGTCGATCACCTCTTCGCCGCGGGTTTCGCCAACGATGATCCGGTCTGGACGCATCCGCAAAGCGTTGCGCAAACAGTCACGCTGGGTCACAGCGCCCTTGCCTTCAACGTTTGGCGGACGGCTTTCCATCCGTCCGACATGCACCTGTTGCAATTGCAATTCGGCGGTGTCTTCGATGGTCAGCACCCGTTCGGTGTTGTCGATAAAGCTGGAAAGCGCGTTCAGCGTGGTGGTCTTGCCCGACCCCGTGCCGCCCGACACAATGATGTTCAACCGGCACGACACCGCCGCCTGCAGATACAGCGCGATTTCCTCGGTAAAGGCGCCAAACCGCACCAAGTCTGGCACGCCCAGCTTTTCTTTCTTGAATTTCCGGATCGATACCAGACTGCCATCCACCGCAACCGGCGGCACCATGGCGTTGAAACGGCTGCCGTCCTTTAGGCGCGCATCGACATAAGGGTTCGATTCGTCCACCCGCCGCCCCACGGCGGACACGATCTTGTCGATGATCCGCAGCAGGTGGCGTTCATCCTTGAAGGTGATGTCGGTCAGTTCCAGCTTGCCCGCGCGTTCGACGAAAATGCGGTTGGGGCCGTTCACCAGAATGTCGTTGACCGTTTCGTCTTTCAAAAGCGGTTCCAGCGGGCCAAGGCCCATCACTTCGTCGTAAAGTTCCTGATTAAGGATGGCGCGGTCTTCCTTGTTCAAGGCCACGGCCATTTCATCCAGCGCCTCAGAGGCGATCGACGAAATTTCGGCTTTCAGATTGGCCTCGGACGCCTGTTCAAGGGCTGCAAGGTTCAGGCTGTCGATCAGCCGCTTGTGCAGTTCCTGCTTCAACTCGGCCAAGCGGTCTTTGCGCTTTTTCTCTTTATCGGCGGCCAGCACTTCGGCTGGCGCGCGGGGCTGGGCGGCCTGCGGCATTGGCCGCGTCCCAAGGCTGGGCTTGGCGGGCGTTGCCACCGGGCGCGCAGCGGCTGCGACCGCGGGCGCACCGGGTCGAGCGTCAGCCGCTTCGGGTTTTTTGAAACGAGAAAACATTTTAGTCCCCAATCACTGCACTAACAGCTATTTCTTGCCGGTGGCGGCAGTCACATTCAGATCGAACAGTGATTTCGCCAGCTTCTGAATTTCCTTGCGCAATGGGTTTTTGGCGGCATTTTCACTTAGCGGCAGGCCGTGGTCATTGGCCTGTGTGATCTGCGTGCCCCCATCGGGCAATTGGATTTCGATAGAGATATCAAGGCTTTCTGCCATGCGCTTTACCCGGCTTTTTGCCGATAGATCGGTAAACTTGGGCGCGCGGTTCAAAGCAAAGCGCAGCTTTTCATGCGGCAAGGCTTCGGCTTTCAGGGCGCGGACCAGTCGCAGCACGTTCTGCGCCGACCTTAGATCAAGTTCCATCAATGCAAAGTAAACATGGGCGCGCTGCAAGACGGTTTCTGTCCAGACCACAATGGTTTTCGGCATATCGATCACAACATAATCGAAATTCGCCCGTGCCATGTCGATCAGACGGCCAATGTCTTCGCCCGACACGATGTCCAGCGGCAGCATATCCGACGGCGCGGTCAGCACGTGCAACTTGTCATTGAACGTCAGCATCGCGTGCAAAAGCGCATCGCTGTCCGCCGTGGCAAGGTCTGACAGCAGATCGAAAACCGCCTCTTTGCGCGGTAGATCAAGATAGGTGGCGATGGAGCCATACTGAAAATCAAGGTCAATCAGGCACACGCGCGGCGCGTCGGTTTTGCTGATGCTTGCCAGTTCCCACGCGAGGTTGGTGGCAAAGGTTGATCCGCCAACGCCGCCCGCCAAGCCATGCACGGCCAGCACGACGGCGTCGCGGTCACCCTTGGCTTTGAAGGTTGGGTGCGGGCCGTCGTCATGCGGGGGGGGCGCTGCGGCCGGAGCCGTGGCAACGGCAGGCACAGCGGCGGCTTCGGGGGTTGTGACCGGCGCTGCAACGGCGGCGGCCTCGGTTCGGATGCGGTCAATCGCCTCGTGCAGCGCGCCTTCGGGCAGCGGATACGGCACAAAATCTTCGGCCCCCAATCGCAGCAGTTGATGCAGCGCCACCGGGCTGACCTGATCGGCGATCAGGATCACCTTGATCGACTTTGCCTTTGATTTCCGAATGATGTCAGAAATACGTGACAGATCGGCTTCATCCTGACCATCCACGGCGATGGCCACAAATTCCAGGGTGGCGGATTCGGGTTGATCCAGAAAGATCAGCGCATCTTCAAAGCCAAGATCGCCCCAGCTTTCGCCCAGCTCTTGCTCCATATCGTCAATCAGCATGTCAAAGTTCTGCACATCGCGCGAAATTGTGCAGGCAAGAATCGGAGCCGGATCTGGCTGAAGTGTTGCAACGCTTGTCATCACCGAATCGTCCTTCTTAAGACTTGTCACCGCCTGCCACGGCCTTGTCGCATCATGCGAAAAAGCCCGGACAAACCAGAAGCTGCGAGGGCGCGATGGCACCTGCGACTGTTCCCATTGCCGGTAAGATGCAGGCAGATATTGGCGATATTGGGGCTAAAAGATCGTCAATCTTTGGTCTTTGTCGAATTCGGAAACAATTTTGAAAAAGAATGCGCCCGAAATTCCCAAGCAAAGCGGGATAAAGTCTAAAAAAAGCAGCCCGCAAAAACAAAGCGCCACAAGATTGCGGCGCTTTGGGGTCGATGCTCTGCTCGGGCCGATCATCCGGGGGCGATCAGCCGCCCGGTGCGACCTGCGTTTCAACCTGGGTGTTGGTTGGGTGCGGACGATTGCCGGTGATGACATATTCGCGGAAGATGATCGCCGCGTATTTGCCGTTCAACACCATCGGATGGTTGTCCACAAAGCCGGAAACTTCGGTCACCGTGCGGCGGTTGCGTTCTTCGGGACCGCTGGTTTGCACCACGGGCTGGGTTTTGCCAAAGGACGCCACGGCCTCAAGGCGCGCGCCGCCGATGCCTTGGCCGACAAGATAGGCAACCGCGGCTTTGGCCCGGCGCAGACCCAGCGCCTTGTTATAGGCGTTTGACCCGACAAGGTCGGTATGACCATAGACGCGGAACCGCACTTCGGGGAATTGCCGGATCCATTTGGCCTGACCGCGCAAGGTGGCACGCGCGGACTCTGACAACTCGGCGCTGTTGAAGGCAAAGGTGATGGTTGACGGCACTTCATTGGCAAACCGCATCGCCAAGGCCTGACTTGCTTCCAGTTGGCCGGTCATCAGCAGCGAATTGTTCATGGTGGGATTGCCAAAGTTGCCCTCGTCAACCTCGGCACCCAATTCGCTGTTGAAGGCGGTGGTGTCGCAAGCCGTCAGCGCCAGCAGGGCGACGCTTGCCAAAACATGTATGGACCGCATCTGCATCAGATCACTCCATCACATAGCCGTAAGAGCCGGTGAAATCCTGACGCGCCACTTCGCCGGCGGCACCCTTTTGCGACCCGGCCACTTTGCCAAACAAGAAAAGTTCTTTCTCGGTTGGAATGCGGACACGGTCGGTGGGCAGGGCCAAAGCCTCGCCCCGGGTGGGGGACACAAGATGCGGTGTCACGATGATCACCAGTTCGGATTGCGCGCGTTGATACTGCGACGAGCGGAACAGCGCGCCCAAAATCGGAATGTCACCCAACCATGGCACCTGACCGTTCAGATCGCGGAAGTCGTCTTGCAACAACCCGGCGATGGCAAAACTTTCGCCGTCGCGCATTTCAACGGTGGTGGATGTTTCGCGCCGCTTGAACGCGTTGACCGTCACACCGCCCGATTGTAGCGACGTTGTGGTATCAATCGACGACACCGCGGCGTTGATGGTCAGGTTGATGATGTCGCCATCAACCACCACCGGGGTAAAGTTCAGCTCGACGCCAAAGGGTTTGTATTCAACGGTGATGGTGCCATCGCCCGCCGACACCGGAATGGGATATTCGCCACCCGCCAGAAACTTGGCCTCTTGCCCCGACAG
>JANPLZ010000045.1:0-9135 GCA_031422555.1 Cypionkella sp.
AATTAAGGGAATGGGGGCCACCGCCGCCATCGTCATGCATTACGGCGGCAATGACTGGTCGCGCGCGCAGATCAACGGGTTGCAGACGCAGTTCGCCGCCATGGGCATCGAAGTGATTGCCGTGACCGATGCGGGCTTCAAACCCGAAAAGCAGGTCAGCGACCTTGAAACCATCATGGCGCAAGCGCCCGATATCATCGTGTCGATCCCGACCGATCCCACCGCCACCGCAGCCGCCTACCGGGCCGCAGGCGAAGCGGGTGCAAAATTTGTGTTCATGGACAACGTGCCAGCGGGCTTTGTGGCGGGGACAGATTTTGTCTCGGTCGTGTCAGCAGACAATTATGGCAACGGCGTCGCATCGGCGCATCTGATGGCCAAGGCGCTGGGGCCGGATGGCGGCGAGATCGGTCTGGTGTTCCATGCCGCCGACTTCTTTGTCACCAAACAACGCTATGACGCCTTCAAGGCCACCATCGCCAGCGACTATCCGAACATCAAGATCGTGGATGAACAAGGCATCGGCGGGCCGGACTTTTCGGGTGACGCGGAAAAAGCCGCCGGAGCGATGCTGACCGCCAATCCGACGATCAAGGGCATCTGGGCGGTTTGGGACGTGCCTGCCGAAGGTGTGATTGCCGCCGCGCGCGCCGCTGGCCGAGATGATCTGATCATCACCACCGTTGACCTTGGCGAAAACGTGGCGATCAGCATGGCGCAGGGTGGGTTCATCAAGGGCCTTGGGGCGCAGCGCCCCTATGATGCAGGCGTGGTCGAAGCCAAGCTGGCCGGATACGCCCTGTTGGGCAAAGAGGCCCCGGCCTTTGTCGCCCTGCCCGCCCTTCCCGTCAGCAAAGACAATCTGCTGGAAGCCTGGACCCAGGTTTATTCGACCGAGGCAACCGACAACATCAAGTCGATGATGCCCTGATCCCAGCCGCGCGGGGAACAACCCCGCGCGACAAACCAAGGCCCTCGGCGGGGCAGTCGCTTGCCGCCCCCCGAAGGCCGACCCCCCCATTTCCGGAGACAGAAAATGACCAAAGTGATGAATGTCGCCATGATCGGCGGCGGGTTTATGGGCAAGGCGCATGCCATGGCCTATGCGTCGATGCCGATGTTTTTCTGGCCTGCCCCGGCCATTCCGCACCGCAAGGTGATTGTCGATATCACCGACGGGGCCGCCGAAGAGGCCCGCCGCCGTTTCGGCTTTGACGAGGCCAGCAGCGACTGGCGCGCGGTGGTGAACCGCCCGGATATTGACGTGGTGGATATCTGCACGCCGAACAACGTCCACGCCGAAATCGCCATCGCGGCGGCCAAGGCCGGCAAGCACATCATTTGCGAAAAGCCCCTTGCCCGCACGGTGGACGAGGCCCGCGCGATGACTGACGCCGCCCAGGCCGCAGGCATCATCCACATGGTCGCCTTCAACTATCGCCGCACGCCCGCCGTGGCGCTGGCGAAGAAATTCATCGACGAAGGCCGCATTGGCCGCATCCTGAACTTTCGCGGCACCTATCTGCAGGACTGGTCGGCGGATGAAAACGGCCCGCTGTCGTGGCGGTTCCAGAAAAAGATCGCAGGCTCTGGCACTGTGGGCGATATCGGCACCCATGTGGTTGATCTGGCGCATTATCTTGTTGGCCCCATCGCCGAGGTCATCGCGATGACCCATACCTATGTGAAAACCCGGCCGTTGCAGCAGGGCGGTGTCGACAAGCTGGGTGCATCGGAAAAGTCTGCCGGTGCCGAGCGCGCGCCGGTGGATGTGGACGACGAGGTGATCTCGATGCTCCGCTTTGGCAACGGTGCTGTCGGCAGCCTTGAGGCCACGCGCAACGCCTGGGGCCGCAACAACTTTATCACGCTGGAAATTCACGGCACCAAAGGGTCGATTCACTTCAACTATGAACGCCGCGACGAATTGCAGGTGATGTTTGCCGATGATCCGGCGGATGCACGCGGGTTTCGCACCATCTACACAGGCCCCGCGCATCCCTATGGCGGCGGCTTGTGGCCGATCCCGGGGCTTGGCATCGGCTATTCCGAGACGAAGATCGTCGAATGTTTCGATTTCTTCACCGCCATCGCGTCGGGCAAACAGCCCAGCCCGAACTTTGAGGACGGGCTTTTGACCGAACTGGTGGCAGACGCCATGCTGCGGTCTGGGGAAACCGGCAAGTGGGAAACGGTCGGATGACCGTCCCGAACCCGATTGCCCCCAACCCGATTGCCCCGAACCCGATTGCCACGGCCCCGATTGCCCCGGCCCCAATTCCCGCCGTTCGCATGGTGGGGATCTCCAAATCCTTTGGCGGCGTCCACGCGCTTAGCAATGTCGATCTGGAGGTGATGCCCGGTGAGGTTCACGCCCTGCTGGGCGGCAACGGGGCCGGGAAATCCACCATTTTGAAGGTGCTGAACGGGGTGCATATCCCCAACGAAGGCACGGTCGAGGTGGCAGGCCAGCGGCTTGCCGCCCCAACACCCGAAGCCGCCCGCGCGGCAGGTGTGGCGATGAACTTTCAGGAAATGTCACTGATCCCCACCCTGACCGTGGCGCAGAACGTGTTCCTGACACGCGAGGCCCGCGACGGGCGCGGCCTGATCGACGACGAAGATTCGATCCGCCGCGCCGCCGCGATTTTCAAGATGCTGGAGGTCGAGGTGAACCCGCGCGCTTTGGTAGGCGATCTGGGTGCCGGGCAAAAGCAGTTGACCGAGATTGCCAAAGCCATCAGCCAGAACGCCCGCGTTCTGATCCTGGACGAGCCTTCAACCGCGCTGGCAGTGTCAGATGTCGAACGGCTGTTCGTTTTTCTACGAAAGCTGACCGCGCAGGGTGTGGCGATCATCTATGTCAGTCACCGGATGGACGAGATTGCCCGCATCGCCGACCGCGCCACGATTCTGCGCGACGGGCGGCATGTGATCACCGCGCCCATGGCCGATCTGCCAATTGATACGATGATCGAACATATCGTTGGCAAACGGTCAAAGGGATTGGCGGATGTGGTGCGCGGCGGCGCGCAGCAAGGCGAGGCTTTGCTGAAGTTGAAAGCTGTGACCGGGCCGCACAAACCCGAAAACATCAGCTTTACCCTGCACCGGGGCGAGGTGCTGGGTCTTGCGGGGTTGCTTGGCTCGGGCCGCTCGGCGCTGGCGCGGGTGATCGCGGGGATCGAACCTGCGGTATCGGGCGAGATAGTCATAAAGGGCCAGCCGGTTCACATCCGCCGCCCTGCCGATGCGATCGCACTTGGTGTGGCGCTGGTGCCCGAAGCGCGCGCGACCCAAGGCATCATCCCCGCCCACAGCGTGGCCGAAAACATGGTCATGGCGGTTCTGGGGCGGATCACGAAACGCGGTCTGGTGGATCAGCCGCAGGCTACCGCGATCACGGACAGCATGGTCCAGCGTCTTGCGGTCAAGACAGCCAGCCGGGACCATGCCGTGTCCACCCTGTCGGGCGGCAATCAGCAAAAGGTGGTGATCGGCAAATGGCTGGCCACAGACCCCGATATCCTGATCCTTGATGAACCCACCGCCGGCATCGACATCGGGTCGAAATCCGAAATCATCCGTCTGGTGCGCGATCTTGCCATGTCGGGCAAAGGCGTTTTGGTGATCTCATCCGAACTTTCGGAACTGCTGACGGCTTGCGACCGCATTCTGGTCATGGCGGATGGGCGCGCGCATCAGATGCTGGACCGCGCCGATCTGGACGATCCTGAAGAGACCAACCCCGAACACGCCCTGCAAGCCGCCGAACGCCGTTTGCAGATCGAGATTCAGAAAGCCCTGACCGCAAAGGAGGCCACCCATGGCTAAGTCAACACCTGCCCCCGGCGTGGCCCTGTTCGCCAACTGGCGGCAAAATATCATCTATATCGGCTTTGTCGCGATTTTCGTGATCTTCGCCCTGACGCTGAACGACAAGGGCTTTTTGAACCCCAACAACCTGCTGAACATCGTCCGGCAGACGGCAATGATTGCCGTCATGGCGATTGCGATGACTTTTGTTCTGTCGGCGGGTGAGATTGACCTGTCGGTAGGGGCGGTGGCCGGATTGGCGACCGTGACGGTTGCCATGGCCATCGAGGTGGCAGGCCCGGTCGGCGGGGTCGCTGCCGGCATCGCGACCGGCCTTGCAGTCGGCATGTTCAACGGCTGGCTGACAACCCGCATCGGGATTCCGTCGTTTCTGACCACCCTTGCCATGATGGGCATCGCCAAGGGCGTGGCGATGTGGATATCGGACACTGCCGCCGTGCCGATCCTTTCCCCGGGCTATGCCTGGCTTTTTGGTGGCGGGTCGGTCGGGCCGATCCCGGTGCTGTTGTTCTGGATTGCGGCACTGGGTGGGGTGGGGCATATCGTGCTGCGCCGGTCAGGCTTTGGCCGCCGGGTGCTGGCGACCGGTGGCGGAGAAACCGCTGCGCGCTATTCCGGCATCGACACCGCCAACATCAAGATGAAAGTGTTGGTCCTGTCATCCTGTGCCGCGGCACTTGCGGGCATGCTTTACGCCGGACGCCTGCAATCTGGCCGCTTTCAGTTGGGCGAAGGTGATGAGTTGTCGGTCATCGCAGCGGCGGTTCTGGGCGGAACCAGTCTGTTTGGTGGCAAGGGCACCGTGATCGGCACCATCGTGGGCGCCATGATGATCGGACTGATCAATAACGGGCTGATCCTGTTCGGGCTGGAGTTCAGCCAACAACTGATTGCGCGGGGCGGGATCATCATCCTTGCCGTCGCCCTTAGCCAGAAGCGGTGACAGCGTGGCGCATGTAACGATCATTGGCACCGTCACGGCAAAGCCTGACACGCGCGACGAGCTACTTGCTTTGCTCGCCGGGCAAGTGGCCCCGACCCGGGCAGAGCCCGGTTGCATCAACTATGACTTTCATGTCGATGCCGCCGATCCTTGCTGTTTTGTCTTTTATGAAAACTGGCAAAGCCAGACCGATCTGGACGCACACCTTGCAATGCCGCACCTTGCGCCGCTGTTTTCTCAGCTCGATCGGCTGTTGGCCAAACCGGTCGATATCCGACATCTGACGATGCTTTCGAATGTGGTCGTTGGAAATTAGCGCGGGCCAGCGGGGCTGGCTAGCTGCCGCCTGCGGGGCCTATCATCTTGCCGCGCTGGGGTTGAGGGATGTTGTGGGGCTGGAGCGTGACCGACTGACTTCTGGCACAATTGGCTTGCGGCGGGGCTGATTGCGTCGCCGAGGTAAGCGCGATGTTCCTGCTGACTGAAACCAAGGGCCGGCTGTCGGCCATCTGGTCACCCGAGGATGGCCGCGCCAACCCGGTGGACGTGACGATGGCCATTGCCACAGGCGCGCGCAAACGCGGGGTCCGTATCGTCGAAGGCTGCCCGGTGGATGATATCTGCCGCTGAGGGTGCTACCGATTTTTGCCAGCAAAAAAAAGCTGGATTTTCGCTTTGTCGAGGCGGGCTATGACCTTTATGCCCCGCCCTTTCGCGTGCTGCGGCTGGTCATCATTCCGCTGGTGAAACCCGGAATCGTCGCGGGCTGTATCCTGACGTTTATCCCGTCTCTTGGGGCTGATGTGACGCCGAATATCCTTGGCGGTGGCAAAAATCTGATGATCGGCAACCTGATCGAGTTGCAGTTCGGCCAAGGCCGCAACTGGCCCTTGGGGGCTGCCTTGTCGGTCGCCCTGATGACCATCATGATGGCGGGCTTGCTATTTTTTTGTGCGCAATTCGGCCGGATCGGGAAAAAGCCATGGCAAAGCCGTTTTCCGTGCGCCGCCAGCGCGGCACCATCGGCATCGCGGTCAACACCGATATCTGCAAGGGTTCGCTGGTCAGTTGGGCCATCGCGTTCGATCCGCCGGACGCGTTGAAAGGCAACCGCAGGCGGACAAGGCCGATGCGCAGCTGCTTTTGGATCACGACGTGGCCCTGATGGATTTGTTGCCGCCGAAAGCAAAGGCGATGCGGGCAGCCTTGACAGTCTATCGGCGTTTCTGCGGCGCCTGTCCAAAGGGTCGCATCGCCCAGCCGCCAGTTTTGCGCCGAGAAAGATAGGATTCCCGCCGAACAAGCTGATCCGCGCGCAAAAATGTTTATGTATCTGGAACATGTGCAGGGCAAGCGGCGGCAGGTGGTTTCAGGGGCACCAAGAAAACCGGTCGGGGCTGCACATCACGAAAATTAGGTTGCCCGCTGCATTTGCCTCGACTAGTTTCACAGATGAAATTTGGTGGGAAGATGATGGACGCGAAAACACCTAAATACACGGCGCCAGCCTTGGAAAAAGGCCTTGATATCCTTGAATATCTGTCACGCTCGGATGCCGGGCTGACGCAAGCCGAAATTGCCCGCGTGTTGGGGCGTTCGGTGTCCGAGATTTTTCGCATGTTGGTGGTGCTGCAGGACCGTGGGTATATCGCGTTTGACACCGGGTCTGACCGGTATGTGCTGACCACATTGATGTTTGAAATCGCCCACCGGACGCCGTTGATCCGCCGGCTGACCACAGCCGCGGCCCCGATGATGCGCGATCTGGCGCAGCGGATCAATCAGTCGGTGCATCTGGCCGTTCTGGCCGAGGATTCGGTGTTGATCGTCGGGCAGGTTGACCCTCCGGCGCGGCATGTGATGTCGGTGCGGTTGGGCACCCGGGTCGATGTGTGGCGGGCATCGTCCGGGCGAGTGATGATGGCGTTTCAAACCCAAGAGTCGTTGTCGGCGATGCTGCTGCAAACGCCGCTGCCAACCACGATGACGGAACCCAAATTGCGCGCCGATCTGGCGGACATCCGCAGTCGCGGCCATGAAATCGTCGACAGCTTTGTGGTCAAAGGCGTGGTCAACATCTCGGTGCCAATCATTGGCCATACCGGACACGCCATTGCGGCGCTGACCGTGCCGCATATTGAACGCTTTGGCGATCCGGTCAGTTTTTCAGATTGCTGTGCTGCCACCATCGACGGCGCGGCGCGGTTGACCCAAAGCCTTGGCGGCGGGGTGGTCGGCGATGGTTTGCCCGAAATCTTCAGCCGGACCTGAGGCAGTTAACTCTGTTGCAAAGGCACCGATGGCAGCGCCATTGCGGTAAAACATGCCTCGACCAAGGCCATCGAGTGAAACGCATCCTCGACGCCGGAAAACAACTGGGTGTCTTCGCCCGCATCAAACCGTTGCAGGTTGCGCATTGGCCCCATAAAGGCATGGGGAAACCAACTGCCCGTCAAGGGCACCTGCCGCCAGTCGCCCCCGTTGGGGCAAAACCACAACTCGTCTGCCTCGCCGTTGGGATAGTCAAAGCACACCCCAAGTTTGACCATCATCACACCCAAGGTGCCTTCAATGCGGAACCACGCCGATTGAAACTGCCGACCGGATTGGTGATTGTGGTTGATGCTCATCACCCCGCGCCGCAGGTCACCGTAATCCAGCAAAACCGACGTGCGGGTTTGTGCCAGCCCCGGCGCGCGCGGATCGGGCAAGGATTGCGCAAACACGCCTTTTGGCGTGCCAAACACCGCACGGATGCCGTCCAGATAGTGGATCGAATGCACCAGCATCTCAACCCGGTGCATTGGCAGCAAAAAGGGGAACAGGTGCCACGGGGTAAAGATATTCAGATGCACTTCAATATCCAACGGATCACCGATCAGGCCGGTGGCAACGGCCTGACGCGCGGCCATCATCATCGGCGAAAACCGGAGTTGAAAGTTAACTGCGGCTTTCAAACCCTTGTTGCGACACGAATTTCTGATTTCGCGGGCCTGTGCAAGATCGGCCCCCATCGGCTTTTGGATCAATACCGCAGCACCATCAGGCAAGTCCGGAAGGATTTGTGCGATCGCATCGGGCGGCACGGCCAAATCATAAACCACCGTGGTGCCAAACACCGCACAGGCGTCTGCGACGCTGGAAAATACCTGCGGAATTGCGAAATCCGTGGCCAAAGCGCGGGCGCGGTGCGCGTCGATATCGGCGACGCCCGCCACCGTCAGCCCTGCCATGGCATAGGCGGGCAAATGCGCATCGCGCACGATGCCGCCCGCGCCAATGATCACGATGGCTTTGGGGTGGCTTGGGGCGGGCCAGTCTTGGATCAGATTTTCAATCATGGTGCGGGCCTTTTGGCGACCAGCAGGATATGCTCGCAATACATCACGGTCTTGCCATCCTGTTTCATGGTTTCACAGATTTCCACCACCTGACCGTGATTTGGCCGTTTGGCGTCATCGGCCTTGCGCCCGATGGTGACGGTAGTGCGGATCGTGTCCCCCGCAAAGACCGGATTGGGAAATCGCAGCCGTTCATAGCCGTAGGTCATTGCATGGGGGTTGATCCGGCTTGCCGTCAGCCCGATGCCAATGGCAAAGGTCATGGTGCCATGCGCGATACGCTGGCCGAAGGCTTGGGTGCGGCAAAACTCGGCGTCCATGTGGTGCGGGAAAAAGTCACCGGAATGCCCCGCATGCACCACGATATCGGTTTCGGTAATGGTGCGGCCAAAGCTGCGGCGGCTATCACCGATCTGGTAATCTTCAAAGAATTGTGGGTGTTCCATCGGCGCCTCCCTCACGTAAATTTTGCATATGAAATATACTTTGACAAGTAAAACATTAAGGGGCATGCTGAAATCTGCCCGGATCGACCTGTCCGGGGCGCGCGACGAAGTGGGGCGACATGGCTGAAATTGGCATACATCCAAGGGGGTTACCCGGCCTGCCCGCCGCACATGCCGCGATTCCCGTGTGGAACGCGGAAAACTGGTTTTTTGAGGATTTCAAGATCGGCGACAAAATCCGCTCGATCCGGCGCACCATTGCCGAGGGCGAGTCGATGGCCTTCAACTCGTTGGTGATGGACCATCACCCCTATGTTTCGGATGAGATGTTTGCCGTTGGCGAAGGCGTGTTCGGGCGCCGTCTGGTGGCGGGGGCGTTTGTGTTTTCACTGGGTCTGGGGCTTGCCGCCACGAACTGCCTGAACGCGTTTTCTTATGGCTATGACCGGTTGCGCTTTATCAAGCCGGTGTTCATCGGCGATACCATTTATACCATCCGCGAGAACCTGTCGAAAGAGGTGCATAACCTGACGATGGGCAAGCTGCGGGTCAGCTATTCGGTTTACAA
>JANPLZ010000046.1:0-26468 GCA_031422555.1 Cypionkella sp.
GAGTAGGTCACCGCCAAACCTGATAAGAACAGTTGCTCTCGACGATGATGTTAAAACCTTTCCGCGGGGTGGAGCAGCCCGGTAGCTCGTCAGGCTCATAACCTGAAGGCCGCAGGTTCAAATCCTGCCCCCGCAACCAAATTCATCAAACATATCAATGCCCTGCAAGAGAAATCTTGTGGGGTATTTGCGTACCGCCGGGCTGGGTCAACAATAGGTCAACAAAACGGGGGAAGGTGCGACGCGGGGTGGGTGCCAATCGCCACCGAAACAACTTTCACAGTCGCCCAGCACGGTGACGTCTCCTATAGGGGGAGTGGAATCAAATCCTTTAGGGGGAGTGGAATCAAGTGCGACCAGGTTGCCCACCTGTTGCCTGACTATTGCGCAATGCCGCGCCGGCGCAGGTTGACCGAGATCAGCTTGACCGACGACTTGCAGTTGTTACGACCCGCGTCGGCCCTGATCCGCCGCTCCGCATGGCACTGCGCCAGATGGGTTTGAGCAGTTCAAGGGCGACCAGAACCGTCACTCCTGCGCCAAGCGGAACCACCAACGATTGCGCATCCAGCGCGCCAAAGCGGAACAATTCCCGCGCCGGGGCCCAGAACACTGTCGCGGCCAGCAGCACCGCCACGATGGGAAGCACATAGGCCAGCGCGCGGTTGGGCCGGGTGATTGCCGTGATGATCGAGGATGAGATTGACCGATCCACAAAGATCAGCGCCACCAGACACAGCACCAGCGAATGAAACGTCAACGCGCGGACCTGATCGGTATCAAACCCATAAACGGGGGTTAGGAACAAGATTGTGGTGACCACGCCCAGTACAAGTACGCCTTGCACAAGGCTCCAGACGATCGTGGGCGCGGAAAACAGCGGCTCGGACACCGGGCGGGGCGGGCGGTCCATCACGCCATCTTCTTCGCCTTCGGCCTCGAACACCAGCGAACATACCGGATCAATCACCATTTCCAGAAACGCGATATGCACCGGGCCAAACAACAGCGGCATCCCAAAGGCCAGCGGGATCAAGGCAAGGCCCGCGATGGGCACATGCACGGCAAGGATGAACGACATCGCCTTACGCAAGTTGTCATAAATGCGCCGCCCCAGCCGCACGGTGGTGACAATCGACCCAAAGTCATCATCCAGCAAAACGATGCTTGAGGCTTCCCTTGCCACATCTGTGCCACGCCCGCCCATGGCCACGCCAATGTCGGCCGCCTTCAGCGACGGCGCGTCGTTCACCCCGTCGCCGGTCATCGCCACAATCGCGCCACTCGCCTGCAATGCCTTGACGATGCGCAGTTTCTGTTCTGGCTGGATGCGGGCAAAGACCGTCGCTGATTGCAGCGCCGTCGTCAGGTCCGCGTCCGACATTGCGGCCAAAGCGGTGCCGTCGATGACGGTATCGCCACCGATCCCCGCATCTTTCGCAATCGCCAGCGCCGTGGCCGGATAGTCACCGGTGATCATGATCACCCGGATCCCGGCGGATTGGCATTGAGCAACAGCCGCCGGAACAGACGCCCGCAACGGATCAGCCAGCCCCACCAAACCAAGATAACGAAAGTCAAAATCGTGCTGGTCCGCGGGCAGGTTGGTATCCGCAAAGCCCGCTTCGGCTACGCCCAGCACCCGCAGGCCAAGGGCGGCCATGCTGTCCACGGCCTTTAGCATTGCGGCGCGGGCGGACCCGTCCAGATGGCACAGATCGGCAATCGCCTCGGGCGCACCTTTGGCCGCAATCATGTGCCCGCCAGTGCCGTCTGCCCGGTCCCAGACTTGCGACATGGCCAGCAGTTTGGGTGACAACGGATAGGACCGGATCAGCTTGCGGCCCTCACCCGGCAGCGTTTCGCCGTCGCGAAGATCGGCTTTTGCCAACACATGGAAGGCCTTTTCCATCGGGTCGTAAGGTTCCGGGGCTGAGGCCATCACTCCCGCCGCCGCCAGTTCGCGAAACGCATCAGGCACGGGCTCTTTGCCAATGTTGAAAGCCTGACCATCCGGCAAGTGCAACGCCGCGATGGTCATGCGGTTTTCTGTCAGGGTGCCGGTTTTATCGGTGCACAGAACCGATGCTGCCCCCAAGGATTCAATCGCAGACGCCCGCCGGGTCAGCACCCGCGCCTTGGAGATGCGCCATGCCCCCATCGCCATGAACACCGCCAGCACCATGGGAAATTCCTCGGGCAGCATCGCCATCCCCACCGCGATGCCCGCCAGTACGCCCTCCAGCCAATCCCCGCGCAGCCAGCCGTAAAGTCCTACCACCAAAGCCGCCACTGCGCCGCCGATAACGGCAAAGGCCAGAACAAGCGTGCGCATCTGGCGTTGCAAATGCGGCGTGCCGGTTTCCAACTGGTTCAGCGACGCACCGATTTTGCCGATTTCACTGCGCGCGCCCGTGGCCGTCACGCAGGCCAGCGCCGTGCCGCGCACGATCAATGTGCCGGAGTAAACCAGCGGCTGATCCTCGCCACCCGGTCGGCCTGTGGCGTCCGTCACTCCCACAGCCTTGCGCACGGGAACTGCCTCACCCGTCAGCAGGGATTCGTCCGCCGAAAGGTCATTAGCCTGCATTAATTGCGCGTCGGCGGGAACCCGGTCGCCTTCGGCCAACACGATCACATCGCCGCACACGACATCTGCCCCTGCAACCCGCAGTCGCTTGCCGCCCCGAACCACCAAGGCACGCGGGCTGGTCAAATCGCGCAGTGCCTCCAACACGCGCTCGGTCCGCGCCTCTTGCACCGCCGTGATGCCGATCGACATGCAGGCAAAGGCCAGCAGGATCAGCGCCTCGGCCCGGCTGCCCAGCAGCAGATAAACGACGCCCCCCGCCAACAACAACGCCAGCATCGGTTCGCGCAGCACATGCAGAATGATCCGCAACGGCGAGCGGCGTTTGGCATGCGGCAACGCATTCGGGCCATCGGCGGTCAGGCGCAAAGCGGCCTCGGTGATGGACAGGCCTGCATGCGCCTGATCCGGGTTTGCTGCGTTCATGGGTTGTCTCCGCTGGCTTTGGTCGCCGCGTTTTGGCCAGATCGCGGCATGTTCTATCAGCGATGCCCGAATTTTGCGGTTGCAGCATTGATCTGGATCAACGCGCGCGGGGGGGTCCGGGTTTACGGTCGCCGCAGCACGCAAGCTGCACCGCCGAGGCTGTCAGAAGCCTGGGCTGCGTTTGAAAGGGACCATCCCATGCCCGCCACCCCCGATACCGTACCGCCGGTGCAGGCCGGATTTCGTTTCCCTTCCGCGTTCACAATTCTGTTCGCACTGATCATCCTTGTGGCAGCCCTGACATGGATCATTCCCGCGGGCCTATACGCGCGGGTGCCGTCCGAGGCGCTGGGCAAAGATATCCCGGTGGCGGGAAGCTATGCCCCGACCGAAGCCAGCCCGCAGGGGGTGTTCGACGTGATCCTTGCCCCCATCGCGGGGTTCTACAATCCCCACAGCTATGCCGCGAACGCCATCGACGTGTCGCTGTTCGTGCTGATCATTGGCGGATTTATCGGCGTGGTCACGGCCACGGGCGCGATTGATGCAGGCATTGCACGGGCGATGGTGCGGTTGAAGGGGCGTGAAAACTGGATGATCCCGTTTCTGATGGCGCTGTTTGCGCTTGGCGGCACCACCTATGGCATGGCCGAAGAAACGCTGGCGTTTTATGTGCTGCTGATCCCGGTGATGATTACCGCCGGTTATGACGCCGTGGTGGCGGTGGCGGTGATCCTGCTGGGGGCCGGGGTTGGCGTGCTGGGATCCACGATCAACGCGTTTTCCACGGTAATTGCATCGGATGCGGCAGGGGTAACATTTGCCGATGGGTTGTGGCTGCGGCTGGCCATTCTGGCTGTCTGTTGGGTCGTGACTGTGGCGTTCGTCATGCGCTATGCGGCAAAGGTGAAGGCAGACCCGTCCAAGTCGCTGGTCTTTGACAAAAAGGCTGAAAACGAGGCGCATTTTCTGGCAGGTAAGGATACCGTGCCGACCACATTTACCGGCCTGCAGCAGATCGTTCTGATCCTGTTTGCGTTGACTTTTGGCGTAATGGTGTGGGGCGTGTCTGCCCAAGGCTGGTGGATGGCACAGATGTCAGGGCTGTTCCTGATCGCCGCCATCCTGGTCGGGATCATCGCCCGGTTGGGCGAGGCGCGGCTGGTTGAAGCGTTTTTGACCGGCGCCCGCGATCTGTTGGGTGTGGCGCTGATCATCGGGCTGGCGCGCGGCATCGTCGTGGTGATGGATGCAGGGCAGATCACGGACACAATTTTGCACAGTGCAGAGGTGTCCGTCGCAGGGCTGCCAAAGGTTGCGTTCATCAATGTGATTTACTGGATCGAGGTGGGCATGTCGTTTCTTGTGCCGTCCACCTCCGGCCTTGCGGTGCTGACCATGCCGGTCCTTGCCCCGGTGGCGGATTTTGTCGGGGTCGGGCGGCCCTTGGTGGTGACGGCATTTGCCACCGCCAGCGGTATTGTCAACCTGATTACCCCCACATCGGCGGTTGTGATGGGCGGCCTTGCCATCGGGCGGGTGCCTTACGAGCGGTGGCTGCGGTTCATCTGGCCGCTGCTTCTGGCCCTGACCGTCATCAATATCGCTGCACTTAGCCTTGCCGTTCTTGTTGCATAGGAAACCACATGACCATCACATACGGCGTTCATTCCGAGGCGGGCACCTTGCGCCGTGTTATGGTGCACCGGCCGGGGCTGGAAATGGCACGGCTGACGCCGGAAAACCGCGAAGAGTTGCTGTTTGACGATGTGATTTGGGTAAAACAGGCGCGGGTCGAGCATATGACCTTCACCGACATGCTGCGTGAACGCGGGGTCGAAGTGGTGTTTCTGCGCGAGTTGCTGGAGGAAACCCTGCGCGATATGGACGCGCGCCGATGGCTGTTGTCGGCGCGGATCACTGACAATTCGGTCGGCGTTGGCCTGTCGGATGATCTGCTGACCTGTCTGATGGAAATGGACGCCGAACCCCTATCCGGCATTCTGATCGGCGGCATGAACCGCGCCGAACTGCCGATTCCCCGCGCCGGTGTTCTGATCCCGATGCTGCGCCCGCAGGATTTTGTGCTGCCGCCGATGCCCAACCACGTCTTCACCCGCGATACGACCTGTTGGATTTACGGTGGCGTCACACTGAACCCGATGCATTGGCCCGCACGGCGGCTGGAGACGCTGAACCTTGCGGCCATCTACAAATTTCATCCCGATTTCAAGAATGCAGGGTTTCCGGTCTGGTGGGGTGATCCATTGGTCGATCACGGTGCGGCCACGCTGGAGGGTGGCGATGTGATGCCTGTAGGCAATGGCGTGGTGTTGATCGGGATGGGCGAGAGGACCACGCCGCAGGCGGTGGGGCAGGTGGCGCGCGCGCTGTTTGCGGCGGGTGCGGCAGAACGTGTCATCGCCTGCCAGTTCCCGCGCAGCCGCAGCGCCATGCATCTGGATACGGTTTTCACCTTTTGTGACCGCGATCTGGTGACAGTGTTTGCCGAAGTCATCGACGCGATCCAGACTTATTCCCTGCGCCCCGGCAAAGGCGACATGATGGATGTGACCGAGGAAACCAAACCCTTCCTTGCCGTGGTGGCCGAGGCTTTGGGTCTCAAATCCTTGCGCACCGTGCCGACCGGAGGCGACGCCTATGAAGCGCAGCGCGAACAGTGGGATGATGCCAATAACCTTCTGTGCATCAGCCCCGGCGTGGTGGTGGGGTATGAACGCAACACCCATTCCAACACCCTGCTGCGCAAGGCGGGGGTGGAGGTCATCACCATCCCCGGGGCCGAATTGGGCCGGGGCCGGGGTGGGTCGCATTGCATGACCTGCCCGCTGATCCGTGATCCGGTATAGGGGGGTAAAATGCCACAAAACCTGCAAGGCCGCAGTTTTCTGAAACTGCTGGACTTCACCCCGGGCGAGATCCGTCACCTGTTACAGCTCGCCGCCAGCCTGAAGTCGGCCAAGGCAGCGGGTATGGAACAACACCGACTGCGGGGCAAGAACATTGCTCTGATTTTCGAGAAGGACAGCACCCGCACGCGCAGTGGGTTTGAAGTGGCAGCCTATGATCAGGGCGCGCATGTTACCTATATTGGTCCGTCGGGCAGCCATATCGGGCACAAGGAAAGCATGAAGGATACCGCGCGCGTGCTGGGGCGGTTCTACGATGCCATTGAGTATCGGGGCTTTGCGCAAGCAGATGCCGAGACTTTGGCCGCGTTTTCCGGTGTGCCTGTCTACAACGGCCTGACCGATGATTTCCACCCGACGCAGGTGCTCGCCGATCTGATGACGATGCGCGAATTTACCCATAAACACCTGTCGGACATATCCTTTTGCTACATGGGCGATGCCAGCGGCAACATGGCGGCATCCCTGATGGTGGGGGCGGCGCTGATCGGGATGGACATTCGCCTCTGCGCGCCCGAAAGCCTGTGGCCTGACCCTGCGATCAAGGCGCAGTGTGACGCACTGGCGGTCGCCAATGGCGGACAGATATTGCTGACCACCAACGTCAAGCAGGCCGTGCAAAGCTGTGACTTTGTCTATACCGACGTCTGGGTATCCATGGGCGAGCCGGATACGGTCTGGGCCGAACGGATCAAACTGTTGACCCCTTACCGCGTCACTGCCGCTGTGATGGCCGCCACCGGCAACCCGCATGCCAAATTCATGCACTGCCTGCCCGCCTTTCACAACCGTCACACCGAGGTGGGTGAAGCGACGTTCCAGACCCACGGCATCGACTGCATGGAGGTGACGGACGAAGTGTTCGAGTCCGCTGCGTCGATTGTGTTCGATCAGGCCGAAAATCGGATGCACACGATCAAGGCGGTGCTGGTCGCCACGTTGGGAAACTAGATGCGGATCGTGGTGGCCCTTGGCGGCAATGCCCTGCTGAAACGCGGCGAGCCGATGACCTATGATGCACAGCGAACGAATGTTCGTATTGCGGCGGTGGCCTTGGCCGATTTGGCAAAGGATCATCAAATCATCGTCGCACACGGCAACGGGCTGCAGGTGGGGTTGCTGGCACTGCAAGCGGCGTCCTATGCGCCGCAAACGCTGTGGCCGCTGGATGTGCTGGGGGCGGAAACCGAAGGCATGATCGGCTATCTGATCGAACAGGAGTTGATGAACGCGCTGCCGCCCGGTGCTGAATGCGCCACCCTGTTGACACGGGTGCAAGTGGACCGCGCAGACCCGGCCTTTGATCAGCCCACCAAACCCATCGGGCCGGTCTATACGGCGGAGGAGGCCAAACTGGTGCGGGCCGAACACCTATGGTCGATGGCGGCAGAACCAAAGGGGAGTTTGCGCCGCGTGGTCCCTTCACCCATGCCGCAGCGCATTCTGGGATTGGCTGCGATCCGTTTGCTGGTCGATGCGGGCGTCTGCGTCATTTGCGCGGGCGGCGGTGGTATTCCGGTGATCCGCAATGATGCGGGCGGCATGGAAGGGGTCGAAGCGGTGATCGACAAGGACCGCACCGCAGCGTTACTGGCGCAAGAGTTGAAGGCCGACGCGCTGCTGATGCTGACCGATGTATCGGCGGTGATGCGCAACTGGGGCACGCCGGACATGGTTGCCATTCAGACGATCACGCCCGATGCGCTGGACAAGATGACCTTTGCGGCAGGCTCGATGGGGCCCAAAATTGCCGCGGCCAGCGCCTTTGTGCGGGCAGGCGGGCAAATGGCTGGGATCGGCACCCTGCAAGACGCGCGTGCCATTCTGGAAGGGTGGGCTGGCACACAAATTACGAAAGGCGGGTCATTGCCGCCTGAACAATCTGGATCAGTGCGCCAACCCGCGGAACGCGCGACACCTGCGTAACCGCAAATTGCCCCGCGGCACACAAGGACTTATCCAATGAAAGCGCTGATCTATAACGGACCCGGGAAGATGGCGCTGCAAGACCGCGCCATTCCCGGCATCACCGCCCCAACCGATGCGATCGTGCGGGTGACCAAGACAACAATCTGCGGCACCGATTTGCATATCATCAAGGGCGATGTGCCAAGTTGCCAACCGGGGCGGATACTGGGGCATGAAGGCGTCGGCATTATCGACAGCGTGGGCGACGCTGTCACGTCATTCAAGGCGGGCGATCACGTCCTGATTTCTTGCATCAGTGCCTGCGGGAAATGCGATTATTGCCGCCGCCAGATGTATTCGCACTGCACCACGGGTGGCTGGCTTCTGGGACACAAGATCGACGGCACGCAGGCCGAGTTTGTGCGCACTCCGCATGCCGATTTCAGTCTGCACCACATTCCCAAAGGTGCGGACGAAGAAGCGCTGGTGATGCTGATTGATATTTTACCCACCGGATTTGAATGCGGGGTGCTGAATGGCAAGGTATCCCCGGGGTCTGTGGTGGCGATTGTGGGCGCAGGGCCGATTGGGCTTGCGTCGCTTTTGACAGCGCAGTTCTATTCGCCGGGGCAGATCATCCTGATTGATCTGGATGATAACCGCCTGAAAGTTGCCGAAAATTTTGGCGCAACGGCGACAATCAACAGCGCGAACGGCAAGGCGGTGGACGCGGTAATGGCGTTGACCGACAACCGCGGCGCCGATTGCGTGATCGAGGCGGTGGGCATTCCCGCCACGTTCGAGTTGTGTCAGGCCCTTGTGGCCCCCGGCGGCATCATCGCCAATGTTGGCGTGCATGGCAAAAAAGTTGACCTGCATCTGGAAACCCTGTGGGACCGTAACATCGCCATCACCACCCGGCTGGTGGATACCGCAACGATACCGATGTTGTTCAAGACGGTGGCGGCCAAAAAGATCGACCCTGCCGTGCTGATCACCCACCATTTTGAATTGGCAGACATCATGAATGCCTATGAAACTTTCGGCAACGCCGCCAAGACCAAGGCGTTGAAGGTCATCATATCAACGTAACAGCGGGCCGTCATGATCCAGATAGGCCTTGTCGAAATCGGCCAATGTGACCAACCCGTCAAAATCGTCAAAGGTCACATGGCCTTGCTGAAAGGTCAAAAGCCCCAACTCGCGCAACTGCCGCAACACCCGGTTCACATGCACGGCAGTCAACCCCAAAGCATCGGCCAGCATATACTGCGACAGCGGACAGTCGTAGCCTGTTCTGGTTGCCAGCCCGACCAGTTTCAATCGTGCGCCAAATTCCAGCAGGTAGTGCGCGGTGCGTTCCAGCGCGTTGCGCCGCCCGATATTGACCAGATGTTCGACCACCATCGCCTCATCTCGGGACGCCGCCCACAGCACGGCGGTGGCCAGTCGCGGGGTGCGCGCAAATGCGTCCAGCAGATCGGTGATGATCACCTCGGATGCCTCGACCGGGGTTATCGGTTCGATATTGTGATCGGCCGTGCGAAACAGGACAGACCTTAGGCCAAGAAAATCACCCGGCACCTGAAAGTCAACAATCTGGCGCGCGCCGTTGGGCAGGATTTTATACGAACAAACCCAGCCTTTGGCCAAGATATAGGCAGATTGGTCAGCCTGACCTTGGTGCACCAGATCGACGCCCGCAACAAAACTGCGGCGGCGCTGATGCAGGCGGTCAAGGGTTGCAAAATCTACGTCTGACAAGGCGACGAACGCCCCCAGTTTGCGTGCGAGCGGACTGTTTTGGATCACGGGTAAAGCCTGTCCGGGGGAACGGGCTGCGCGCTGCGGCGAACCCTGAAGAAGCGCTTTCTTTGCAAGAAAAGTGTTCATCAAAGTTGCTTTCAATCAGTCTGCACTGATTAAACTCTGTCAGACTGCAATTGGTTCCGCAGGCGGTGTCACGCGCCGCCGGCGACCACGGCAAAATTGGAAAGACATCCGAAATGGCGCAGTTGAATGACGTCCCGGGCACAGCAGCGCTGGCGATATGTGAATCGCTGTTGTTGGCCCTGAATGATCGCAACATCCTGCCTGAGGCAGAGATTATCGGCATTCTCAGGGATGCTGCCGCAGCGCACCACCATGCACCAAAAAGCGAAGACGGCACATCCGAGCTGCACGCGGCTGTGGCCAGCCTGATCAACGGCATTCTGGCAGGCGGCAATTCAGTGCGCAGGCGGTAAGCTGCGGTCAGTAAGTCGGCCGCTGCCATGGCGTGCAGACGCCGCCGCGTTCAAGCAATTTGCCAATCAGCCCGATTACTACACCCAAGGCGTCGGCATCCAGATGGACCTCGTCCGCCAGATCGGCTGCGCAAAACACCGGGCCATCATTGCTGGGGGCGGTGACTTTTCCGCCCGAAACACCCTTGCCGATGGTGATTGGCAAGGTGATCGCGATGTGGTTGTCAATGCGCCGGAACACCACTGGGGCCGCACCCGCACCCACACCAATGCATCGCCTGCTGTCACCGTGTTGATCCGCGCTGCGGCAGCGGCATCTTCGGGGTGCAGATCAGGGCGCGATATGCGCGCCAGCTTGCGGTAAGCCCTTTTTGATCTCGGTTGCGGGGGCAGTTTTGGTCCGTCCAAATGCGGCACAGGGATCAGCCGCGGTCAGCAGTGCCATTCATCCGCGGTCTTCTTCTGCTCGCCGTCACCTGAATGCGCCAGTCAGTGCGCCAGTAGCGTCGGCAAACGCAAATCGCCCAGCACACCTTTCGTGGCACCGCCCAGAATGAAATCGCGCAGGCGGGAATGGCCAAAGCCGCCCATCGCCAAAAGCTGTGCGCCCTCTGCCAAGGCACCATCCTGCAACGCCGCGCTGATGGATTTGCCCGCCAGATGAAGATCGACGGCTTTGGCGCTGTATCCGCGCCGTTCAAGTGAGGCGGCAAGGGTCTGGGCAAGGTTGGCACTGCCAAGTGATTTTTCATCTTGCACCGTCAGAACCGAAATGCGGCCACCCGGCTGCAGAAAGGGCAGCGCATCATGCAGCGCCCGGGCAGCGATCCGGCTTGCATCCCACGCGATGGCAATCTGATCGACGGGGGTTGGATGGCTGGTCGGGGGAACAAGGATCACCGGCAGGCCCGTGCCAAAGACAAGGGCTTGCGCCAGATCCTGTGCGGAAAGGGTCTCGCCGGTCCACGGCATCAGCGCCAGATCGAAATACCGCGCGTCGGCGGCGGCAGCGGCAAGGGCGGCACCCAGGACCAGCCTTTGGTTCACGACCTCAACGGTGTGTGTCGGGCTATCAATGCCCCCCACCAATGCCCGCAGGCGTTCGCATTCCGCCATGCTGCGCGACTCGGCGGTGCGAGACATCCCGTCGATGTCAATCAGAAACCCGCCAATGGGCGAGGCCACCGGTGGGATGTCCACAGCGAAGGTCGAGATTTGCAGATCGCATCCCAGTGCTGCGGCGAAGTCGATTGATGCAAGGATGGCAGGATCGGACACTGTCTCGGGATAGGTGTTCAATGGCATATAGGCAATAAGACGGGGCACGGGTTTTTCCTTTCGGGCGCGGACTGTCGCGGGTAGCGGCGGGACGACGGGCATTGCGTGGGCCGGTCTGACTTGCTGTTGCATGTTGCCCGCAGCACCGATTGCAGTCGCTGATCCAAATCAATCGGGGCCAGCCCAATTGGATTAGATTGAAGCACTGGCTTGATGTGCCGGGAACCAGTGTAATGGTCCCGCTTCAGGTTCAATGTGATACAATAACAAGGTGCGATGCCATGATGAACGGCTATGACATGGGCTATGGTGGGCTTTGGATGTGGGTCACGCTGGCGCTGGCGGTGTTGGCCATCGCGGCTTTGGTAAAGTATTTGCGCAAATGAAGGCGAAAACGGCAGATGCGGCAGGCCTGCCCAAACTGACGGCGGTTGATCCGGTTTGCGGCATGACTGTGACGCTAAAGCCTGACACGCGGTCTGATAGCTACGGCGCGCAAAGTTATCACTTCTGTTCAGAAAACTGCCAAACGAAATTCAAGGCCGATCCGTGGTTTTATGCCAGCGGTAAAGCCGGCACCAATGGCCATCAGGTAACTGCCGGGGCGCAATACACCTGCCCGATGCACCCGCAGATTTTGCAGGACAAGCCCGGAAACTGCCCGATTTGTGGTATGACTTTGGAACAGGTGGTGGCGTCTGACGTCCCGTCACCGGAACTGGCGGATTTTACCCGGCGCATGTGGGTTTCTGCCGCCGCAGCGGTGCCGCTGGTGGTTCTGACGATGGGCGGGCTTGTCGGCTTGCCGGTGCGCGACTGGATCGGGCATGGGCTGGCGGGGTATCTGGAGTTTGCGCTGGCCACGCCGATAGTCCTTTGGGCCGCGTGGCCGTTTTTCCAGCGCGGTCTGGCATCAGTCACCAACCGCAGCCCCAATATGTGGACGCTGATTTCTATCGGGGTCGCTGCCGCCTATGGTTATTCCGTCGTGGCCACGTTTTTGCCGGGGGTGTTTCCCGCTGTCTACCAGATGGGTATGGGCGTCGGCACCTATTTTGAAGCTGCTGTGGTCATCGTGGCGTTGGTCTTTGTGGGTCAGGTGCTGGAGTTGCGGGCGCGGGAACGCACCGGGGATGCGATACGCGCGCTGCTGAATTTGGCGCCGAAAACCGCGCGGCGCATCCTGCCCGATGGCACCGAATATGACGCGCCCTTGGCCAATATCATGGCGGGTGACCGGTTGCGCGTGCGCCCCGGTGATGCAGTGCCGGTGGACGGTGTGATTGTCGAGGGCGCGTCCTCGGTCGATGAAAGCCTGATGACGGGCGAAGCAATGCCAGTGGAAAAAGCGCCCGGCGACCCGGTTACCGGCGGGACGATCAACAAGAACGGCGCGCTGGTGATGACCGCGGGTCGCGTTGGTGCGGATACCGTGCTGGCGCAGATCGTGGCCATGGTGTCGAACGCCAAGCGGTCACGCGCGCCTATTCAGGGCGTTGCTGACAAAATCTCGGCGGTGTTCGTGCCGGTTGTTCTGGTAATAGCTGTCGCTGCGTTTGCTGCATGGATGATCTGGGGTCCGGCCCCGTCGCTGGCTTATGCGATCACGGCGGCGGTGTCGGTGCTGATCATCGCCTGCCCCTGCGCGCTGGGGTTGGCCACGCCGATTTCCATCACCACCGCGGCGGGGCGCGGCGCGCAGGCAGGCGTGTTGATAAAAGACGCCGAGGCGTTGGAGCGGATGGCAGGCGTCGATACCCTGATCGTCGACAAAACCGGCACACTGACCGTTGGCAAGCCTGCGTTGACGGATGTGATTGTGCTGGCGCATGAAACTGAGACGACGATCCTGACCTTGGCTGCAGCATTGGAGAAAGGGTCAGAGCATCCGTTGGCTGAGGCGATTGTAGCGGGCGCCAAAGTGCGCGGCATCGAGGCGGGCGAAACCCAAGGCTTTGCGGCGGTGACGGGTAAAGGCGTTCAGGGCGCGGTCGCCGGACACAAGGTGGCCTTGGGCAACACGGCAATGATGCAGGACATGGGACTTGTGACAACAGCCGCCGACCTGCAAGCCGATCTCCTGCGTTCCACCGGCAAAACGGCGATGTTTGTGGCGATTGACGGTGTGCTGGCTGGCATTGTTGCGGTGGCTGATCCCGTGCGCGACAGCACCGCCGCCGCGATCAGGGACCTGCACGGTCAGGGGCTGCGGATCATCATGGCCACGGGCGACAACGAACGCACTGCCAAGGCCGTGGCGACCCCTTTGGGCATTGACGAGGTGCAGGCGGGCGTTTTGCCCGATGGCAAGCGCGCGTTGATCGAAAAGCTGCGCGCCGAGGGCCGCCGCGTTGCGATGGCAGGTGACGGCGTGAACGACGCACCCGCGCTGGCCGCCGCCGATGTGGGCATCGCGATGGGAGGTGGGGCGGATGTCGCAGTGGAAAGTGCGGGGCTGACCCTTTTGGGCGGTGATCTGATGGGCATCGTGCGGGCCCGCAAACTGGCGCGTGCAACGGTGCGCAATATCAAGCAGAACCTGTTTTTCGCCTTTGCCTACAACGTCATCGGAATTCCGGTTGCCGCGGGCCTTCTGTATCCGGCCACTGGCACCCTGCTGTCGCCGATGATCGCCGCGGCCGCGATGAGCCTGTCATCCGTGTCCGTCATCACCAACGCGCTGCGCTTGCGGCGGTTAGACCTTTGAAGCGTCTGCCTTTGGGCCAACGCATTTTGATGGGCTTCAACATCCGTTTTTGTCTGATTTTCAAATCATCAAACACCTCGACCATTCGTAGAATTCTGATGGATTGAAGTGTTCAAAGCACTTCCTCCGCAGCACCACGTGCGGTCAAAACTGATAACCCGCACATGGTTCTGCGAACTCCTCGGGGACGCTTTTCTGCCATGGGTCGACATGTCAGCGCTGTCTGATCAGATCTGATAAATCATCACGAAATTACGCTCATTTTTCCAGAAGTGAGCAGGCGGTTTTCGTTGCGGCGAAAGAAGAACATCGGGCGGCACGCGGGACCTGCATTTTTGTGAACCCTGTCAGTGGTCCATTCTAAAGCAGCCCGCACATGATTAACCGTCGCGTCCGGCAGTTTGGTGCCGTGGCTCGTGCCTTGCACAAAGCGCACCGCCGCTTCTGAGGCCCCGCGCAGATAGACATGCTCGCCACGCGCCTTTCCGACACACCGATCGAACAGGCCGCCTGCGCCAAAAACGCGGGCGATACCTTGGCTTGCTTGCTGGTGGCAAGGATTGACGAAAACTGCTGGTAGTGGGCCGAAATGCAGGACTGGCCTAACGGGCAGCGTCCGGGCGGTTGGGCACAGGTGGGGGCGCCACACCCGATATGCCAAATCACAGCGGTGGTGATCGATCCGGGGAAACCCGTTTAGATCATGGTGCTTTGCAGCGGACTGGTGCAGAGCTATCAAGGGCTTGGAATGCCTATAATTGTCCTTTGGAATTCGGATGCTGCCGACGTGACTTCAGACCCCTCCTTGTTCTTGCCGCAGTGCGTTTCGGTTGATCTGGAAGTCGATCCCAAAACGGTGAAGGTTTTTGCTTTTGCGGCGGTGCGCGGTGGGGGTGCGGAGGCGCTGGCGCACAAAAGCGGATCGCTGGACGCTGGGCTGGATCGGCTGGAGGCGTTCTGTAACGACGCAAGGCCTCTGATCGGCCACAACATCCTGCGCCATGATTTGCCGCATCTGGTGGCCAACCGGGCGCGTTTGTCTGCCTTGGGCGCGGCCCCGATCGACACGCTGTGGCTGAACCCGTTGGCCTTTCCGCGCAACCCCTACCACCATTTGGTGAAGCATTATCAGGACGGACGGTTGCAGGCGGGGCATGTGAACGACCCTGAACTAGATGCGCGGCTGGTCCTGCAGGTTCTGGCCGACCAGATTGTGGCATTCGGCAAGCTTGGGCACGAGGTGCCGGATGCCCTGTTGGCGTATCATCACCTGACCACGCGGGGCGAGGCGGCGGGGGGCTTTGACGCCCTTTTCCAACACCTGCGCGGGGCCACCGCGCCGGACGCAGGCAAGGCCCATGCCGCAATTCGCCGTCTGCTGGCGGGTCTGGCTTGCGATCATCGACTGGGCCAGACGCTGGGCCGGTTGTCCGATCCGCGCAATGGATGGCCAATGGCCTATGCGCTGTCGTGGATATCGGTTGCGGGCGGAGACTCGGTCAAGCCGCCCTGGGTGCGGATGCAGTTCCGCGAGGCCGGGCTGATCGTGCGCCATCTTCGCGACACCAATTGCGGCGATCCGGGTTGCGGTTGGTGTGCGGAAAAGAACAACCCGAACGCAGCCCTGGAACGCTGGTTCGGCTTTCCGGCTTTCCGCCCCCAGCAGGTAGATGACATGGGCCGCCCCCTGCAGGAACGTATTGTGGCCGAGGCGATGGCGGGCAAATCCGTGCTTGGCATCCTGCCCACGGGGACGGGAAAATCGGTCTGCTACCAGATCCCGGCGCTGTCGCGGTTCGACAAGACCGGCGCGCTGACGGTGGTGATCTCGCCTCTGGTCGCGCTGATGGCGGATCAGGTTCAGGGCCTCGCGCGGGCGGGGATTTCCTCGGCCGTCACGGTGAACGGAATGCTGTCCTTGCCCGAACGCCATGACGCGCTGGAAAAGGTGCGGATGCGGCGATCTTGCTGATCTCGCCCGAGCAGTTGCGATCTGGGTCAATCCGCACGGTCCTGCAACAACGCGAGGTCGGGCTGTGGGTGCTGGATGAGGCGCATTGCGTCTCAAAGTGGGGCCATGATTTCCGCCCCGATTACCGCTATGTCAGCCGCTTCATCAAGGAATTCTCGGGCGATCATGTGCCCCCGCTGGTCACAACAGGACCTCGGTTGAAGCAATCGTTGCACCAATTCAGTCGATCTCGGTGTCAAACGCTATTCCGGCAGTTCCACCAATTCGATCAGGTTGCCCCACGGATCAGCGACGAAAGCCACGCTATACCCCAACTCCGGCACCTTGAACGGCCCTTGGTATACTTTTACCCCCCGCTCAGACAGCGTCGCAAGCGCACGGTCGTGACTTGGAACCGAGAATGCAAAATGGTGATAGCCGCAAGGTCCGAGGGTCTCCCAGAAATCGGCTGGCAAGGGGGCTCCTTCGGCAGTGGCGTTGCCGCCGATGATTTCGATCAAGGAACCGTTGTCGCCAGCGGCTGCCAAATAGGCAAGCTCAATACCATTTGGCCCCGACCATTCCTTGACGACCCGAAAATCGAACACTCTGACATACCAGTCCAAGGCCGATTGGCGGTCAGGCACCCGAAGGCAGGGATGACTGGATTTCATTGCTGCAAAAGGTGATGTGGCGTTCGTTGCTGGGAAAGAGAATGGCAACATGACAATGCTCCTCCGACATCCCCTGGATGAACTGCTGATTGACAGCAAGATCGCCTGATTTGGTCCGCTGAACAAGTGTTTTTCGCCTCGTCCGGGGTCTACGGTGGCAAGAACGATGGAATGTGGGCGGATCAAGCAGAGCGCCGGACGGTTCTGTTGAGCCTGTTTCGAGAGGCTTGGGACAGGATCGCGGTCATGCGTATGACATGACGGTGGCGCTCGAAGGCCTCGGATGGCCGCGAGGATGGAAACCGACTTGATCGCCCTGTTGCGCGAGGCAGTGCCCGAGACACAAGGGGCCAAGGCGCTGCCGCTGAACCTGACCGTGTTCCGCCTGCGGTATGTGCCGCCCGACCCAAAACTTGTGGATTTGTCCTTTGCGGGTCGACGACCGAAAGGGCATCCCTCGCTGTTTGCCATCGCTGCCGCCCACGCAGGCGATCCCGTCACCCTGTTCCACAACGGCAATCGCTGGCAAGTGCATGACGCGCGGGGGCGCACGCTCGCCCGCCTTTCCCGCGCCTTCATCACGCCCGAAGGGACCGCGTTCCTGCGCGGTGAGGTCGCTGCCGTTCTGTGCTGGCGCATTAAGGACGGGAACAAGACTATCGGCCATCTTCGTAGGCGCGATGACTGGGAAGTGGTGATGCCCGAACTGGTGGTCGAAAGCGACGCTTGATGCGCCCTTTCGAGAGGTTGACCGACAAAGTGCAGCAACTTTGGTCGACATCGATACCCTGTGTGGGGGACATGACAGGGCTGTGCAGAGTGGCGCAAGATCGGGTTCAAGTCACTTGAACGGGGGCAGCCATTGTGCACGACAGGATGGATGTCTGCAGGCAGACCGGGTTACGCCGGGCTTTCGGCCATTGCACCCTGTTTGGGGTTTGCCCTGCGGATGCGGCGGCGGCCCACTGGCGGGGGTGCGGTCACCGCTGCAAAATTGGGCGTCATGGTCGGGTTTGGAACGGTCATGCGCTGCGGGCGCGTGACGAAAAGCCGAACGTCGCTTATGTCAATTCCAAGCAAGGCGATAACGGCTGGATCGACACGCGGACGGTGCTGCAAGCTGCGCCCGATCTGGAAACCGCCCGCGCCTTTATCAATGTTGTGATGGCCCCGGAAAATGGTGCAATGTTCACCGATCATGGCCGCCGCTGAATCTATCCCGACTTGCTTGCCCGCGGCTTTGGCCTTGATCAACGCAGGCTGGACCAAGCTGAAGACCGAAGGAGAGTTTCATGGCAATTGTGACATTGGCCGCCACGCAGATGGCCTGCACCTGGGATCTGGACGAAAACATCCAGAAAGCCGAAGAACAGGTCACGCTGGCGGCAAGTGACGGCGCGCAGATCATCTTGTTGCAAGAGCTGTTTCAGACGCCCTATTTCTGCATCGAGAAAGACTATGGCTTCCAAAGCCATGCCAAACCGCTGGAACAAGACCGCGCGGTGCAGCATTTTTCCGTGCTGGCCCGCAAACTGGGGGTGGTGTTGCCCATCAGCTATTACGAGGCGGCGGGCAACACGTTCTTTAACGCGCTGGCGATGATTGATGCTGATGGCACGGTGATGGGCAACTACCGCAAAACCCATATTCCGCATGCGACGGGGTATGAAGAAAAGTTCTACTTCACCCCCGGCGATACCGGGTTCCGCGTGTTCAACACCCGGTTCGCCAAAGTAGGCTGCGGTATTTGCTGGGATCAGTGGTTCCCTGAAACTGCTCGGTCTTTGGCCATTCTGGGGGCCGAAGTTCTGTTGTTTCCCACGGCCATCGGGTCAGAACCGGGGCAGCCCGATTTTGACAGTTCAGGCCACTGGCAGCGCACCATGCAAGGCCATGCGGCGGCCAACATGGTGCCGGTGGTGGCGTCAAACCGGGTCGGGCTGGAAAAGGGTCCGAACCTTGAGATGACGTTTTACGGATCGTCTTTTATCGCCGACCATACCGGCGCGATGCTGGCCGAGGCGAACCGGGTGGACGAGACCTATCTGACGGCCAAGATCGACCTTGACGCCACGCGGGCCTATCGCCAAGGCTGGGGCACCTGGCGGGATCGTCGGCCCGAGACCTATGGGTTGATCAGCAGGCACGAAGGGGCGGCATAAGGGCAAGGGGGGTGCAAGCGGCCTTGTTCGTTGGCCCGAATAGACGCAAAGGCGACCAGTGTTTTGCCGCACCACAGCACTGCAAATTGGTTCAGCCGGTCAGTCAATCAAGGCGTCGGCCCGCTGCCCGGCGCGTTCGTGGTGGATGGGAAGGGTTCTGCCGTAAAGCTGCCTCGTGCGTTCGACGCTGCCCACCATGCCGCGTTCTTGTGCATAGGAAAGAATAGCAACATAGCGGGGGGTCGCCCCTTTCAGCGGTGCGACACGGTGCAGCGAGTAGCGCCCCTTGAACAGCTGCAGATCGCCAGGTTCAAGTTTTAGCGAAATCACCTTGTCCGAGGTGCCGTCGAGGGCTTTGACCACCTCGTCAAAGTTCTCGTCCTCACTGGTGCGGATCATCGGGGCATACTCAAAGGCACCGCCACTGTCTGCGTTCTGCAGCGCCAACGTGACGGTGTAATTGTTGGTGTCAAAGTGCCAAGGAAAGCCGTTCCCCTCCCACGCCGCGTTCACGATGACGTCGGCCAGCGGGTCGGCATAGCGAAAGAAACGGTCTTCGGGTTCCTGAAGGCATTCGCGGATGAAGGTGTCAAACCCGTTGCTGTCGACGACGGTTCGCAGCGCGCCAGCCGCATGAAAATTATCCGCCGGGATAAACGCGTTTGAGCGGTCAAAAAACCGGCGTCTGGGATCGGTTTCGGGCAGACTTGGGTCTTCGGTCGTGAAATAGGCGTTGGTGCGCGAGTAACTGCGGTGGCCTTTGTCGGCCACGCCATGGGCCTCGGCAACCGCAGCGGCAATCCCGGTCGGGGTCAAAAAACCCTTCAGGACCGCACATCCGCGCAGGTCAAGTTCAGCGCGCACCCGGGTCAGGATTGCATCACGCAAAGGGCCGGGTGTCGCGATAGGATAGGTTTCAAGGTTGATCAGGTCACCAGCCGCAAGTTGCATTCGCTCGCCCTCAATTGACGTTGTCCAACTTCATTCCATTCTTATGGCAAAATGCAATCTATCGGTATCGCGACATTTTTGGGTCGCTTTCAGCGGACCGCTTGGGACCAAGTGCTTGCGTTCTCAACTGCCATCGGATCAGATCCCGCCAGCCCCGGGGTTTGATACTGCCAGTCTTAGGCAGCACACAGTGCCGGCCCATGCGGTCGCCGCGCCTTCAAAGTGCAGTCGCAGCATCTTTCTCGGCCCGCAGCGCCGCCCATGTCCACACCGCGCCAAGCACGTCGATTGAGGCGAACAAAAGAATGCCTGCTGGAAGCGTTCCCAGAACATAAAGCAAGACCATGAACCCCGCCGCATAGAACCGGATCGGAACGCTCCACCAACTTAGAACCTGCACGCCATGATGGGCTGCAAGCAGGTAATAGACACCGATAATCGACGCAAGCATCCCGAACATCCTGATCCAGGCGTTGTCGCCGGCAGCCAGTCCGAACAAGCCAAGCATGGCATGCGGAACAAGCATCAGCCCCATCCCGGCGATGACAATCATGTAAAGGCCGAACACCTGCAGGGATAACTTCGAATTTATCAGCGTCATGTGGTCCCTCATCAAATTACAATGGTCAAGCATAACATATTCACCCCTTAGCAGGGCAGCTTGTTTGCCAGCATTCCGGGTAATAACCCGAAACCCTTGGCAACACTTGAACTGTGGGCAATTCGGCCAGCCGCGTCATCGCGACGGCCGTGACGCACTGCTTACCCGCAGGTCGCCTGTGCCCCGCAAGTCAGCGCCAGTTCCGCCACCAGATCCCTGATATCCGGCGATTGGGCGTCCCAGATCCCTTGGCTGCACAGATAGGGCATATGGTCTTGCAGATAGCTGGCCATCGGGGCGCGCCAGTCGGGCGACGTGTCGATCATCTGTTCGGCGGTATACAGCAGGTATTCGACATAAGCCGTATAGGCGGTGGTCTGGGCGGCATCCTTCAGCGTGCAAAAGTCGGCGTTGGCCAGTTCCGGTTTCTGCACTGTCAGGTTCAGGAACTCGCGGTAAATCTCGCGCGCGGTCTGGTCGCGCTGGATGCGGTCAGATTGCGTGATCTGGTATGGGATCACGATAAGCGCGGTGATGGTCGCAAAGGCGGTTGCAAGGCCACCCAGACCTTCCAGCGCTTGGGAATGTCGCTTTAGCCAGCCAAGCATATCACACCTTTGGTTGCTCATGCGTGGCGCAGTGGATGCCACCCCCCACTTCGCCCAACGCGTCTACGTTCAGGGACACGATTTTGCGGCCGGGGTAAAGATCGGCAAGGGTTGCTGCAGCAATGTCATCGGCGGCCTTGTCGCCAAATTCAGCGGAAATCACAGCACCATTGCACACATAGTAGTTGACGTATGACGCCACAAAATCGGGGCTTTCTGCGCGGATGTCGTAAGGTTCAGGCAAAATCACCAGATCAAGGCTGCGGCCATTGGCATCGGTGGTCGCCGTCAGAATGTCATAGGTTTCAAAGGCAGAAACCGACCACGGATCATCGGGGTCAACCTGATCCCCCATCTGGATTGCCACCTGTCCCGGTCTGACAAACCGCACCAGCGCGTCGATATGATAATCGGTGATGTCGGCGCCAGCGATGCCGGGGGCCCAGATCATCTTTTTGGCCCCCATGGTTTCAAGTATCATTGCCGTAACCTCGGCCTTGCTGCCCTTGTTGCGGTTGGTATTGACCCACGAACTTTCATGGGCAATCAGCGTGCCATGGCCGTCGGTTTCAACGCCCCCTGCCTCGCCGATCAGCCCTGCGTCAAAGATCGGCAGGCTCAGCCGTTCTGCCACAAGGGCAGCGATTTTTCCATCATTGCCATGCACTTGTTTGCCGCCCCAGCCGTTGAAATTGAACTGCGTGACCGCCAGCCCACCTTTGCCATCGACGACAAAAGACGGCCCGGAATCGCGCGCCCAAAGATCATCGGTGGGAATATCCCACAGATCAACCGCGCCCGAGACACGTTTTAGGATCGCCTTGTGATGCTGTGCGGCGGCCAGCATCACGACGGGTTCAAATTGCGCAATGGCGTTTGCGATGGTCGCGATGGTGCCTTGCAGATCGCGCAGAAAATAGCTGTCGTCATGCACGGCGGGGTTTACCGGCCATTGCATAAAGGTGCGTTCATGCGGATCGGTTTCTTCGGGATACCAAAACCCGGCAGCCCGCGCAGACTTGCCTGCAAACGCCGTGCCCGGCACCACACAAAGGCCCCCGGTAACGGCGGCAGACCGCAGCAAACTCCGACGGGTCATCATCTGGTGCAACCTTTCACTTGGAAACCTATGCCGTCTTAGCCGCGGTGGCGTTCGGCAAATAAAACAACGGATCGCGGGTGCTGCCTTCCGGCGTGGCGCACAGCGAGGCCATGAACAAAGAGAACAACCCGCCTGCCGATGCAAGGCCCAGCTTGGTGTGAATGCGCTTGCGGTGAACTTTGACGGTTTCGGGACTGTTGCCCAACAGGCGCGCGATCCCTTTGCTGGAGTGACCGCGCAGGATCAGCCGGGCCACGGCGGCCTCTCGATCAGACAAGCGCGAGGCACCGAACCGGCACAGGGCGGCTTCGATGTGCAGCCCGATCGCGCCCACGGGCACCATCAAACCAAAGTCATGGGGGGCAAGGGCGGTCACGCGGGCTCCTGTTGGGTGATGCAGTGAATGCCGCCACCGCCCAGACAGATGTTGGGAATACGAACGCCTCGGATACGGCAGGTTGGGAACAGATCTTGCAAGACAGCGCGGGCAATCGCATCGTTCGGGGTGCCATATTCGGGCATGATCACCCCGCCGTTGACAAAATAGCAGTTGACGTAGGACCGGCAGAATTTGTCGCCGATGATACAGCTTTCTTCGGCTTCGGGGATGGTGACCATGCGAATTTCACGCCCCCGCGCATCGGTCTGGCCGCGCAAGGCGTCGATATTGGCCTGTTTGATGTGCCGCCAGGGATCGGTTGGGTCATCGGCACTTTCAATCAGCACCACGCCTGGGGCCACGAACACCGCGATGCCATCGACATGGCCATCGGTTTCCGTCTCTTCCGCATTGCCCGGCAGCCAGATCACCTTTTCGCCGCCCAGCGTTTCCAGTAATTCCTGCGTGACCTGTTCACGGCTCCAGTCCGGGTTGCGGTTGGGGTTTAGAAAACAGGTGTCGGTGGTGATGATGGTGCCCTCACCGTCCACGGTCACGCCGCCGCCTTCGGCCAGCAGCGCGGATTTGAACGCCCGCAGCCCGTCACGCGCAGCCACTGCGGCGCCAAAAGCGGCGTCCTTGTCGAAGGGGGCATATTTGCCGCCCCACGCCGAAAAGGTAAACAGGCTGGCCGCCTTGGTGCCGTGACCATCAATCACAAAATTCGGCCCGGCGTCGCGCGCCCAGCTGTCGTTCAATGCCACTTCGAAAATCTCGATCCCCGCACCCAGCATCGCCCGCGCCTCGGCGGCATCTTGCGGGCGCACTGCCATGCATATCGGCTCGAACTCGGCAATCGCTTGGGCAACCAAGACATAGTCGCGCTTGGTGGCGGCAAGATCGGGCCAAACCTCGGGGCGGCAGGGCCACATCATCCAGCTTCGTTTGTGCGGCGCATATTCGGCGGGCATCCTGTAACCCAGCGATTTCGGGGTCACTGCGGTTAAGGGGCGGTCGATGCGGGTCATGAAATCCTCGGGCCAAAAGCTGTGGACCGCAGGATAATATGAGCGTAACTATATACAAAATGCTTATTATTTATCTATCCAATCGAAAATTCTCATGAGCACCTATCGCGGGCTGCCGCCTCTTTCCACCCTGATCGGGTTTGAATCCGCCGCCCGGCTGCAAAGTTTCTCGCGTGCGGCCGAAGAATTGAACATCACCCAGTCGGCAATCAGCCACCAAGTGCGGGTGCTGGAAGATCACCTTGGCCAGCCGTTGTTTCTCCGGATTGGCCGCCGGATCGAACTGGTGGATGCGGGGCGCGATTTTCTGATCACCGCCCGCACTGCGCTGGAAGGGCTGCGCCATGGTGTGCGCCGCCTGAACGCCTATTCCAAGCCCGGATCAGTGATTGTGATGATGCCGGCTGCACTGTCTGCGGGGTGGTTTATACCGCGCCTTGCGGCTTTGCGCGCGGCGCATCCGTGGATTGACCCGTGGGTGCATACCAGCGACGGCGCACATCTGCCTGAAGAAGCCGAAATTGACATTGTGCTGGGCGCTGTCGCGTGGAGCGATCCGGGCGCGCAATCTTTGGTGCTGGCCCAAGACCGGCTGCTACCACTGTGCGCGCCGGATTTTGCCGCAACTTTGCCCGATCTGCCAGACCGCGAAAAACTGGATGCCGCAGCACTTTTGCATGATGAGACGTTGAATGATTGGCAATCGTGGTTTGCGCTTGTCGGCTCCAGACGCAGCGACTTTGCGCGCGGGGTGAACTTTTCCGATACCGGGCAGATGTTGCAGGCAGCGCAGTTGGGTTTGGGGGTCTGCCTTGCATCGGAACGGCTGGCCGATCAAGCCTTGCGCAAGGGCCAACTGGTGCGGGCCAGCGCGGTGGCCATGGCGCGGTCAGAACCGCTGTGCATGTCGTGCTGGTCGCGCAACCTGACCCGCCCGCCAGTGGCCGCCTTATGGGATTGGATCCAAGCGCAATGCCAGCCCGTCCAGGGCTGACGCGGATCATCGGTGTTTACGGTCGCGCTGCCATGATCAAAGCGGCATAGTTTCAGCCTGCATAACAGCGCGAGCGGCGACCGAAACCTGCCGGCGAACAGATCAAGGTGCCTTTACCTGCAATGACGCGGGACTGCTGCCGAACGGACTTTGCTGAGTTTGCCGAAGCCGCGGTTGCGCCGTTTGCAAACCAGTGGAACGCGACAGTCTGCACTTTTGTCACCTTAGCCGGGCGCTATGTAAATGCTGGCAAGGGCGCTGACAAAAGCTTGGTGCCGATGACGGCTTCTGCGTGCTCCAAAGCAGGCACCATGATTAAAAAGGTCGCCACAAGAACTGCGGCAAAGCGGCGGGGCATGTTCATCAGGCAGTCCTTCCGTTGCCCTGCATAGCGCTTGGGCCATACGAAAGAGTAAAACCGCTAACTGCGGTGGCGGTTTTTCCGGATTGGGTTCATTTCAAGACATTCATCGCGGTGAGATGGGGCAATAGAAATACAAGGCAAATAAACAAAGCCGCCCAAAAATGAGCGGCTTTGATGATTTACGACCCGCAATTCATCCAGAACGAATGTCGGTCGCCGGTTTCAGGTCGTAACGCGGTTGGCAATCCGCCAATCCGGCTTGGGGAAATTGTCCGGCCAAGGATAGACTTCGGCCTGATCAAAATAAACCACCCCAACCAGTTGTGGCATCTCGGGGCGGGCGACGCGCACCTTTGCTTCCAAACTGGCGACATATTCGGCCGTGCCGGTGTAGCCCAATTCGGCAACCACCACCGGTTTACCCAAATCCTGGACGTTGTCATACCGCTCGGTCAACAATTCGGGATAGGTGCGGGCACCGCCCAGAATGGCCTTTTCCCATGCCTCATAGCCAAAGATCGACAGGCCAACCAGATCGACGTAAGCGTCTCCGGGGTAATAATCCTTGGCATTTTCCTGCCCGATGGGCGACCAGACAACGTTGATCTTTGGGGCCTCGGCGCGGCAAATATCGATCATGCGTTTATACGAGGAAATATAATTTTCGGGTTTCCACGTCGACCAGATAAACTGGCCGTCGTCGGTTTCCATCTCATGGCCCCAGCGCACTGATACCGGGCTTTGCAATGTCGCAATCACTTGGCAAATGCTGCGCATATTGCTGTCGTAATACCCATCACGGATGCCATTGAACAAGAAGTCTGCGGTGTTACGCTCATCCCGGGTCCAGGTCCACGGCTCTCTGGTGATCAACAGCGCCAGTCTGCGTTACAGGGCATAAACATCGGCATCTTGCAAAGATGCCAGCGACACATCTTGCCAAGGCAAAATCACATGCTCTATGGTCAGGGCGGTATCGGCGCTGAAATCGCCACCGGGATTATAGGCCCCGAACGGCAATTCGCCCGGTGGGGCAGCCAACGTTTGGCTGGTCATGGCGACTGCCACCAATATAGCCAAGCCAGAGCTTGCAGCGAAATTCAGTTTGGCTTGCTGCTGTGGCCCTCGTGTGCGTGCGTTCATCATTTTTGGGCCCCGCTCCTGAAATTGTTGTCAAAATTCGCTAATTTACCGTGATTGTCCGGCTTCTGATCCAACCGGGATCTCACACAAATTCTACCAGCGCCCGCGTATACCCTGTTTGAAACAATCCGTGAAATGCGGCTTCGGTTTGCAGCCATGTTCGTGCTGCCCCGCTTGCTGCCGCGTTTGCAGCACAGATTGACGGTGCGCTGACATAGCCTACCGCCGCATCGGCGAACGGGCGAATGATTTCTTGCAGATAGCCGGGTTGCGGAACGTGATCAAAATCCAGCTGGCTGACCAGATCGTAGTTTTCATAGCCGCTATTTTCATAAAAATACGCCAGATTGCCTTCTTTGCAGCGCGCCCGGCGGGGCCAGGTTTTCTGGTGATACGCCGGTATCCCTTTGCGCGACGATACCATCA
>JANPLZ010000047.1:0-21918 GCA_031422555.1 Cypionkella sp.
ACCTCATCCGGTGAAACCCCGTGCAAGCTGCGGATATTGTCGAAACTGGTGAAATCGCTTAGCGCCATTTCGATGATTTCTGAAATTTCGGCTTCGGTCAGGGGGGTGGTGGTCATGGCAACAGCGTCACTTTGTTAGGCCTTAATGTAACGGATGTAGGCTTGCGGCGAAAATGCCAAGTGGGGCGCAAAAAAGCATGGGCTTGGGGTGATCAATCCGTGCCCCGCCCTATCTGCTGTGTGTCCGCAAATAAAAGGCAGCCAGCTTGCAACATTCCCCCGCCACCCGTGCGCACGGCCTGAAGTTACTTCAGGCTTTTCAACCCCGTATGGGCAGCCGCTATGCCGCTGGGCGCAATTATGATTATGGCCGCGATGGGCATAAACATGTCTCGGGCTTGTCGCCCTATATCCGGCACCGCCTCATTTCCGAATCCGAAGTAACCGCTGCTGCCTTGGCCGGCCACGGCCATGCGGCTGCGGAACGGTTCATCGCCGAAGTGTTCTGGCGCGGCTATTTCAAGGGTTGGCTGGAGCACCGCCCAACGATTTGGGCTGATTATGTGGCAGGGGTGCAAACCGATCTGGCCATACTGGACAAAGACCGCCGCCAACGCCGCGATGTGCAGTCGGCGATGGCGGGTGGCACGGGCATCGGGTGTTTTGACGAATGGGCGGTGGAGTTGGTGGAAACCGGCTATCTGCACAATCATGCGCGGATGTGGTTCGCGTCGATCTGGATATTTACGCTTGGATTGCCGTGGCGGCTGGGGGCGGATTTCTTTTACCGGCATCTGACCGATGGCGATCCGGCCAGCAATACGCTTGGCTGGCGTTGGGTGGCCGGGCTGCACACGCGCGGCAAGGCCTATGCGGCCCAAGGCTGGAATGTCGCCAAGTTCACCGGTGGGCGGCACGTGCCGCGCGAGGATGACTTTGTGTTTCCGGTGGTGGCCCGGCAAGACCTTGAACCTGACGGCTTGCCCGGCCTGCAACTGCTGCGCCGCGCCCTTGCACCGCGCACCGAAATTCCGACAGCACTGTTGATCACTGCCGAGGACTGCAATCTGACGGCCTTTGATACCGCCAGCCTAAATCTGGTTGGCGCGGCCACGCTGCATTGCGGCCACTTGCGATCACCGCTTGACGTTGCAGACCACGTTTTGGCGTTTGAAACCGGGGCTTTGCGCGATGCCGCCCAACCTTTTGCGACCAACCTTACCGAACTGACGGCGGGGCTGCCAACCGATCTGGCGAAATGGGCCTCCCGCGCCGGGGCCCGGCAAATCGCTACACCCTTTGTGCCACAGGGCCCGGTGCGCGATTGGCTGGATACCGCGCGCCCCGCACTTGATGCCGCTGGGATCACCTTGTGCGAATGGCAAAGCGATTGGGACCGCGCCATCTGGCCCAGTGCGACGGCGGGGTTCATGAAAGTGGAAAAGCAAATCCCGGCCATTTTGCGAGAGTTGGGGATGACCTGATGGCGGATGATCCGCAAACAGCCCGCAAGGGCCGGGCGGTTCCCAGTGACCGGCTGTCGCGCATGCTGCGCTTGGGCGGTATGGCGGGGGGGATCGCGGGTGGTATGTTGTGGGAAGGTGCGATGCAGTTTGCGGCAGGCAAGCGGCCAAGCCTGAACGATCTTTTGATGACGCCCGAAAATGCGGTAAAAATTACCAATCAACTTGCGCAATTGCGCGGGGCGGCGATGAAAGTCGGGCAGTTGCTGTCGATGGATGCGGGCGATTTGCTGCCGCCGGAATTGGCGCAGATCATGGCCCGACTGCGGGCTGATGCCGATCCGATGCCGCCCAAACAACTGCAATCTGTGCTGAATGCCCAATGGGGGGTGGGGTGGATGGGGCGGTTTTCGCAGTTCAACGTGCGCCCGATTGCGGCGGCCTCGATTGGACAAGTGCACCGCGCCCGCACCAGAGATGGCCGCGATCTGGCGATCAAAGTGCAGTATCCCGGCGTGCGGGCCAGCATCAACAGTGATGTGGACAACGTGGCAAGCCTGCTGCGCCTGTCCCGGCAACTGCCAGCCAATCTTGATGTGACGCCGTTTCTGGCCGAAGCCAAACGCCAGTTGCATGAGGAAGCGGACTATATCCGCGAGGGCCAATACCTGACCCGCTTTGGCACCCTTTTGGCGGATCACCCCGCGTTTTTGGTGCCGAAATTACACCCCGATCTAAGCACAAGCGATGCGCTGGCGATGGATTATATCGGGTCGGTGGCGTTGGAATCGATGACCGACGCCGCTCAGGAGACGCGCGACCGCATTATGACGTTGCTGATCGGCTTGTTGCTGCAAGAGCTGTTTTCGTTTCGCCTGATGCAAACCGATCCGAATTTCGCCAATTACCGCTATAATACGGCGACCGGCCAACTGGTGCTGCTGGATTTTGGCGCGACGCGGGAATTTGGCGCGGCAATCGTGCAAGATTTCCACAGCCTGATGATTGCAGGTCTTGACCGCGATCAACCAGCCGTGCGCGACGCGATGATGCGTATCGGATTTTTTGACGTTGATACCCAAGCCAAACATCAGGATCTGGTGCTGGCAATGTTTGATCTGGCGATGCAGCCGTTGCGGCAAGACACGCCGTTCGATTTTGGCGCAACAGACCTTGCGGCAAAGCTGCGCGATATGGGTCTGGCGCTTGGGGCGGCGCAGGACTTTTGGCATATCCCGCCGATGGACGCGCTGTTTTTGCAGCGTAAATTTGCGGGCATGTATTTGTTGGCGGCCAAACTGCGGGCGCGGGTGAATGTGCAAACCCTGCTAGAGACTTATCGCTGACGGGGAAAATTTTTCAGAAAAAATTTTGGTCTTGCCGCTACTGGCCCGTCAGTTCTGACAAAATGCGAACGGGACCCGCTTCGCCTTTCAACTGCGCGCGATAGATCACCACGCCTTCGGCCACCCGCATGACATAGGTGCGGGTTTCGGTGAAAGGAATGGTTTCCACCCAATCAACCACATCGACCTCGCCCGATCGCGGATCGCCGAATTCGGCCATCCATTTCTTGGGCCGCCCCGGCCCGGCGTTATACCCAGACGCAATCAGCGCGATGGCGGGGCCAAACTGATCGGCCAAATCGCGCAAATAGGTTGACCCGATGCGCACGTTGAACGGCGGATCAATGGTCAGCCGGGCGGTGGTAAACTTTTCCCCCAAGGCTTTGGCCACCGTTTGCGCTGTCGCGGGCATCACCTGCATCAGGCCGCGCGCACCGGCGGGGCTTTGGGCGGCGGGATCAAATTCGCTTTCGCGCCGCGATATCGCCAAGGCCAACGCCCGGCTGACGGGCAGGCCATCGGGCACCATTTCGGGCATCGGGTAGTAAGACCGCGCCAGAATGACCCCGCGTTCGGCGGCGGCTTTGGCAACCAGCAAGGCAACGTGCGGCTCGTTCATGCGCAAGGCCAGATCGGCCAGTTGTTCCAGTTCGGTGGCATCAAGACTCTCCGCCAGATGCAAAAAGAACCGCTTGGACAAAGTGCGATCCCCTGCATCCGCCAATAGTCTGGCGGCGGCCAGCACCGATGATCCGGCAAAGCCCGAAGTTTTCCAGCCGGGCCCGGCGTCACCCACCCGCACCAGTGCCGGATCAAGCGAAAGGCCCAGCCGTTCCGCCGCCAACAGCCCGTAATAAGACGTTTGATAGCGCGCCGCCGAGGTGTAGGCCGCGGTGGCACCGTCGGCATCGCCCTTGACCTGACGGGCGCGGCCTGTCCAATAGTCGGCGCGGGCCAGACTGATCGGGGTGGCAACGGCGTCTTTCAGCCGGGCGAAATGTTTCAGGGCGGTGTCGGGATCATCCAGTTTCCGCAAGGCGATAAAGCCCGCGACGAACTCCAGATCGGCATAGTCGGTGCCGCTGGTCAACTGGTGCATCGCCGCCACCTTGTAGGCATTCTGGGGTTGGCCCTTGCGCATCAGATAGCGCGCAAGAACGGCCCGCCGTTCGGCCCAAGCCGCAGGATCACCCAGACTGGTGGCAGTTGTGCTGCGTTCAAGGATCAGGCTGGTGGCATCGTCATACCGATCTGCCCGCATCCGAAAATTAAACCGCGCCTGCGCCAGACCGGGATCACCTGCCAACGCGCTGGGCACCGCTTCGACCAGTTTTGGCGCATCGGCTGCGTCGGCCTGCAGCGCCAGCCGGGCCAATGCGAGCGCGCGCCACCCGGGCGGCACGCGGGGCAGCATGCGCAGCGCCTCGGGTTTTCGCTCGCCGTCCCATAAAATGCGGTCCAGCCGCACTTCATGTGCCACCGCCAGACTGTCCCCCATCAGGGCCAGCATGGCGTCTTCATCGTCGGACGTGAATTTCAAATCAGTCCATGCGCGGTAGGCGATGGTTTCCGCCGCCTCGCGTTGGCCAGCCTCTTGCAGCGCCTGCACCAGACGCACCGCGCCCAACCCTGTGCGGGGTTGACCCGCGCCAAAATAGGCAATGATGCGCGCCGGATCGGTAGACCGCGCCACCGCCACCTCACCCTTTTCTTTCAGCAGGGCCAACCCGGGCCAATCGGGGCGGCGCGCCAAAAAGGCTTCATACTCGCCCAACAACCCTTGGGCCGCCCGCAAACGTTGCCATTCTATGATATCTGCACCAACGGCCCCGGCGTTTGCGGCGGCGGCTTGGGCCGCTGGCCAATCGGCCCCCGCCGCCAGATCAAGTGCCGCGCGCAGGGCTGCCGCCTCATCCGCCAAGGCAGGTGTTGGCCCCAGCAATGCGGCGAGCAGGATCATGCGGCGAAAGAGGGGGGCAAAACGGATCATGGGTCCGAGTCTGCCCGAGCAACCGCGCGCTCACAACCCACAAGAGCGTCATTATGGCAGTTGCCCGGCAATTCACCGCCCATGGTCAGCTTGGCAAAGCCACTGGCCACAGGTAGGTAGGTCACGTTGAAACTTGGGCGAGTCTGCGGGCCGCCCCCTCTGTAGGAGATGCGCCATGATCAAAGGGTCCCTTCCCGCCTTGGTAACGCCGTTCAAAAACGGCGCACTTGATCTGGTGACGTTGAAAAAGCTGGTTGAATGGCACATCGCCGAAGGGTCTGCCGGTCTTGTCCCCGTCGGAACCACCGGTGAAAGCCCCACCCTTAGCCACGCCGAGCATCAGCGCGTGATCGAAGTGGTGGTCGAAACCGTCGCAGGCCGGGTGCCGGTGATTGCCGGTGCAGGATCAAACAACACCGTCGAAGGCATTAGCCTGATCCAGCATGCCGAAAGGGTGGGCGCGGATGCGGCGCTTGTCGTCACCCCCTATTACAATAAGCCAACCCAAGCCGGATTGATCGCGCATTACACGGCCTTGCATGATTGCTGCACGTTGCCGATCATCATCTACAACATTCCGGGCCGATCCGTGGTGGATATGTCGCCCGAAACCATGGGTGTTCTGGCAAAGTTGCCGCGTATCATCGGGGTCAAGGATGCCACTGGCAAAATCGAACGTGTCAGCCAGCAACGCGCCACTTGCGGTGCTGATTTCATTCAGCTGTCAGGCGAAGACGCCACGGCTTTGGGGTTTAACGCCCATGGCGGTGTTGGCTGTATTTCGGTGACGGGCAACGTTGCCCCGCGGCTGTGTGCCGAATTTCAGGCGGCCACTTTGGCGGGCGATTATGCCTTGGCTTTGCAGTTGCAAGACCGGTTGATGCCCTTGCATGATGCGATCTTTATCGAGCCGGGTTTGGTATCCGCCAAATATTGCCTGTCCTTGCTGGGCCTGTGCAGCGATGATGTGCGGCTGCCTTTGGTTGGCTTGACCGATCACGCCAAAACCCGCCTGCAAGCCGCGATGCGTCACGCCGGACTGATCTGACCCGATGGTCCGCAGCGCCAATTTGCGCGGCAGCCTGTGGATGGTGGCGTCGATGGCCGGGTTCGCGGTGGAAGACGCCTTTATAAAATCTGCCGCGGGGGCGATCCCTTTGGGGCAGGTGGTCATCATGATGGGCCTGTTGGGGATGGCCGCCTTTGCCGCGATTGCGATGTTTGCAGGCGCGCCGCCGGTGCCGCGCGCCATTCTGTCGCGCACCATGGCGATCCGATCAGGGTTTGAAGTAACGGGGCGGTTGTTTTACGCGCTTGCCATTGCACTGACGCCGATTTCGGTGGCCTCGGCGATTTTGCAAGCCTCACCTTTGGTGGTGGTGTTGGGCGCGGCGGTGGTTTTTGGCGAAAAAGTCGGGCTGCGCCGTTGGCTTATCATTCTGGTCGGGTTCTGCGGCGTTCTGGTAATCTTGCGCCCTGGTCTGGCCGGGTTTGATGCGCTGTCGATTTTGGCCTTGATCGGCATGCTTGGGTTTTCCGGACGCGATCTGGCCACACGGGCCGCCCCGCCCAGCCTGTCAAACGCGCAACTGGGTGTGGCGGGGTTTGGCATGCTGACGCTGGCAGGCGTGATCATTTTGGCGGTAACCGGCGGGGCGGTGGTGCCATCTGGGCTGGTGCTGGCGAAAATTCTGGGGGCGGCGGTGTTTGGCGTTGCAGGGTATGGCGCGATTACCCAAGCCATGCGCACTGGTGAAGTGGCCGTGGTCACCCCGTTCCGCTATACCCGGCTGTTGTTTGCGATGATCCTTGGCATCACGGTGTTTGGCGAACACCCCGACGCCACCACCTTGATCGGCAGCGCCATCATCGTTGGCTGTGGCGTGTTGATCCTGACGACAGGGCGCCGAATCGGCTGACCCAGACTGCCCGATTGTTGCTTAATCATAGGTTAATGCGTCGCTAAATCGACCGATTTGGCGCGAAATCACTGGCTTTGTTTCGTCGCCTGCGCCAATGACAAACCCCTGACGCAGCCATGTCGAAATTATGTCAAAATCCGGGTGCTTGTTGGGCGGCAGGCCACATGCCTTGCCACACATCTTAACCCCAACCGGAGACCGCACATGTTTATGCAAGATTTCACCCGTCTTGGCGCCCTGTCCACCCCTGTTGACCGCCCGTTGGCAGCCCCGCTTGCCCCCGTCACTACCGGGTTGGTTGCAGGAACTTTGTTGGAAACCAGCGCGGGTTGGCAGCCGGTGCAGTCGCTGCGGATAGGCGACGCTGTGCAAACGCTGGATGGCGGATTGGCCCGGATCATCGGCCTTCATCGCCGCACTTTGACGGCGGCTGCCCAAGCCATGCTGATCCAGATTGACGGCGGCTATGGCGATGCCTGCGCTGATCTTGTGCTGTTGCCGGGCCAACACCTGTTGTTGGACACGCTGAACGATGCGCAGATGAACGGCGCGCCGTTTGCGATGATCGCGGCCAAAGCCTTGCTTGGCAGCCCCGGCACCCGCCGCTTGGCCCAGTGGGCCGATATTGAAATTATCACCCCGATGTTTGCCGATGAAGAAGTGGTTTATGCAAATTCGGGCGTCTTACTGCATTGCCCCGGCATCACCGACGGCGCGCAAGGCTTCCCCGACACCAGCTTTTTCCCCCGCCTTGAGGCAACCGAGGCGCGCCATTTTGTTCAACGCCGCAGCGCCTTGATCGCGGCATGACCACAGCGTAATTCCGCATCAGAATACCGGGGCATTTGCCCTGCCCCGGCTGGACTTTGCCCCCATCAACGCCTATCCCAAGCGCATCATGGTGGAAAAATCCGATCCCAATTCCAAACTTATCGCCGAAAATCGCCGGGCGCGGTTTGATTATGCCATCGAATCCGATCTTGAAGCAGGCATCATGCTGTTTGGGTCCGAAGTGAAATCTTTGCGCATCGGCGGCTCGAACATCGCGGAAAGCTATGCATCGGTTGAGGGTGGTGAGTTGTGGCTGATCAACGGCTATATTGCGCCCTATGTGCAGGCAAAAATGTTTGGCCATGACGAACGCCGCCGCCGCAAGTTGTTGGTTTCCAAGAAAGAACTTTCCCGTCTTTGGAATGCGGTTGGCCGCGAAGGCATGACGATCGTGCCGATGAAGATGTATTTCAACGACCGCGGCATCGTCAAAATAAAGCTGGGCGTGGCCAAGGGCAAAAAGCTGGCAGACAAACGTGAAACCAGCGCCAAGCGCGATTGGGATCGCCAGAAAGCCCGCATAATGAAGCAAGGCGCCAAGGGTATGTAGGCTTTTGGCAGCCATTTGTTGCCTAAAAGTCAATTTTCTGCCATAATTCCCTCTATCCGGTCTTGGCACGTTGCCACAAAAAGAGCCGGGAAATCGCTTGACTGATAAACAGCAAGCACCCTTAGGGAAGGAAAACGAGTATCATGGATATGAATCTTATCATCCAGTTGGTTGCGGGCGCTTTGGGCGGAAACGCGGCAGGGGCGCTTTTGAAGAACCTGAACCTGGGCACGTTGGGAAATTCGATTGCCGGGATCGTCGGCGGTGGGATCGGCGGCCAGATTCTTGGCATGTTGGGCGGCGCCGGTGCTGCCGGTGCCACGGCTGCGGCTGGTGGTATGGATGTGATGTCGATCGTATCGTCGCTGGCATCTGGCGGTGTTGGTGGTGGCGTGCTGATGGCAATCGTCGGCGTTGTCAAAAACATGATGGCCAAGTCGTAATTTTATTGCGCGGGCGCGCAGTGCTGCGCCCGCGCTACTCTTGCCTGACCGCCAACTTGGGTTTAGGTGCATAGCATCACCCAAATGAGGCCGCGCATGTCCCCCCCCTTCAGTGATGATCCAAAAACGCTGGTGTCCACCGATTGGTTGGCCGCGCATTTGAAAGACCCCGATTTGCGCGTGCTGGATGCCAGTTGGCATTTGCCCGACGCAGGCCGCGATCCGCTGGCCGAATATACCGCCACCCATATTCCCGGCGCGCGGTTCTTTGATCTGGCAGAGATTTCAGACCACAGATCCAGTTTGCCGCACATGGCCCCGCCGCCTGAAAAGTTCATCAGCCGGATGCGCGCGATGGGCGTGGGCGACGGGCATCAGGTGGTGATATATGATGCGGTGGGGGTGTTTTCGGCGGCGCGGGTCTGGTGGTTGTTTCGCCTGATGGGCAAGATCAATGTTGCGGTTCTGGATGGCGGTCTGCCGAAATGGGTTGCCGAAGGGCGCGAGGTTGAAGACATGCCACCGGTGCTGCGGGACCGTCATATGACCGTAAGTCGGCAAAACAATCTGGTCAAGGATGTCACCCAAGTGGCGCATGCCGCCAAACTGGCCGAGGCGGAAATCATTGACGCCCGCGCGGCGCCCCGGTTTCGCGGCGATGCGCCGGAACCGCGGGCAGGGTTGCGGGCCGGACATATTCCGGGGTCCAAAAACGTGCCCTACACCAGCACGCTGAACCCCGATGGCACGATGAAAACGGCGGATGCACTGCGCGCGGTGTTCGAGGCGGCTGGCGTCAACCTGTCCAAACCCGCAATTACAACCTGCGGGTCGGGGGTAACGGCGGCAGTGCTTAGTCTGGCGCTGGAACGGATCGGCCACCGCAATCATGCGCTTTATGATGGGTCATGGGCCGAATGGGGCATGTATGACGATTTGGGCGTGGCGAAGGGATAAGTCGATGTTTCAATCGCTGCAACCACAGCCGCAAGACAAAATCCTGCAACTGATCCAGATGTTCAAGGACGATCCGCGCGGCGACAAGATTGATCTTGGGGTGGGCGTTTACAAAGATGCCACCGGGCTGACCCCGGTGATGCGCGCCGTAAAAGCCGCCGAGTATCAGCTTTGGCAGCGTGAGACGACCAAGACCTATACCACGCTGGCCGGTGATCCTGCCTTCAATGCCTCCATGGTGCAGTTGATATTGGGCGATGGGTATGCCGACCGCGCCGCCGCCGTCGCCACACCAGGGGGCACAGGTGCGATCCGTCAGGCGTTGGAATTGATCAAACTGGCCAATCCAAAGGCGACGATCTGGCTGTCAAATCCAACCTGGCCGAACCATCCGTCGATCATCCGCTATCTGGGCATGCCGATGCAAGAGTATCGCTATTTCGATACCGTGACGGGTGGCATAGATTTTGACGGGTTGCTAGACGATCTGGGCCGGGTCGCGGTAGGCGATGTGGTGCTGCTACATGGCTGCTGTCACAACCCCACCGGGGCCAATCTGAATAGCGCGCAATGGGCTGAGGTTGCCGATTTGCTGATGGCCCGTGCGGCCATTCCCTTTGTTGATCTTGCCTATCAAGGCTTTGGCGACGGCCTTGACGCCGATGCCGCCGCGACGCGGATGATTGCCGCAGCTTTTCCCGAAGTGATTATCGCGGCGTCTTGCTCGAAAAACTTTGGCATTTACCGCGAACGCACCGGCGTGTTGATTGCCCTTGGTGACGCCAGCCGCCGCAGCGTTACCCAAGGCAATCTGGCCTTTCTGAACCGCCAGAATTACAGCTTTCCACCCGATCACGGCGCGCGGCTGGTGACCATGGTGTTGGGCGACGACGCCCTGCGCGCCGACTGGATGGTTGAATTGGAAGAAGTGCGGCTGAACATGCTGGCCCTGCGCCAATCGCTGGCCGATCAGTTACGCCGCGCGACCAACTCTGACCGGTTTGATTTTATCGCCAGCCATCGCGGCATGTTCAGTCGGTTAGGTCTGACCGAAGCACAGGTCGAAACGCTGCGCAGCGTGCATGGTATCTATATGGTGGGCGACAGCCGCATCAATATAGCGGGGTTAAATGTGACAACCGTGCCAATATTGGCGGCGGCGATCGCCGGGATACACTTGTAGTCAAATCGCCTGTGGGATCGCTTTAGGCCAATGCTGTGCGGGTCAGGTCTTGCGGAAATGTTGGCTAAGGGCCATCGCCACCCCCGCGCCGGGCCGCACGATTAGCAATACCCCGGCAAAGCCAACCAAAGCCCCGATCCAACTGGCAAGCATTGGCTTTTCGCTCAACAGCCACGCGGCCAGCAGCATTACGGCAAAGGGCGACATGTAAATGATGGCGACGGTTTCTCCGACCGGCATCCGCATTAACGCCAAGCCCATTGTCAATGACGCCAAAGCCAAACCGCCCGCCCGCACCAGAACCAATCCGCTTCTTTGGGTGCGCAGGATTGCTGTTCCGTGACGCCCGCCCACAGACGCTGCCAAAAGCTAAAGGTTCAGCCCGTAGCGCACCGCGATGACAAACGGCCCGGCATGACTTTGGAACAAATACTTGCCGGTCACGGCAGACAGCGAAAAAATGATCACTGCCAGCATCACCAAGCCGATGCCCTTCAGGGCGTGGCCGTTCCCATTTTTCGAAAGACTGGTCATATTCTGCAATCTTTCTGGTCTGGCATGCCAAAGATATCAGCTTTGCGGCGCGGCAACAGCCCGGGAAATTTTCAAACAAAAAACGGCCCCTGCCGCAATGGACAAGGGCCGTGCAAGTTAAACCAAAGGGGGAGGGCCCTTGGCGTCAGGGTCGGGGCCAGCGCGTCTCGGCCCCGAAGAAATTCAAACGTTATAGGCATTCTCGCCATGCGAGGTTTGATCCAGCCCCTGACGTTCATCATCGGCTGCCGGACGCAGGCCAAAGACCAGATCAATGCCCTTGAACAACAAGAACGACACACCGCCCGACCACAACAAGGTGATGCCGACCGCTTTGAATTGGGTGATCACTTGGGCTGTCATGTCATAGGTGCCGGCAACGGCCGGGAACACGGTGTAGTCGAACCACCCCTGACCACCAAGGCTGGGATCAGCCACGACGCCGGTGGCAATCGCGCCAACAATCCCGCCGACACAATGCACGCCAAACACATCAAGGCTGTCGTCATAGCGCAGTTTGCCTTTCACGGTGGACACAAAGTAATAGCAGATCGGCGAGACAATCAGACCCAGCAGGATCGACGCCATCGGGGCCGCAAATCCCGATGCCGGGGTTATGGCCACCAACCCCGCCACGGCCCCTGTTACCGCACCCAACAGTGATGGGCGACCATGCCGGATTTGTTCGACCACGATCCACGCAAACGCAGCTGCCGCGGTGGCAAGGAACGTGTTGATGAATGCCAGTGCAGCAAGGCCGTTCGCCTCAAGGTTTGATCCGGCGTTAAAGCCAAACCAACCCACCCACAGCAAGGATGCGCCGATCATCGTCATGGTCAAAGAATGCGGCGCCATGTTTTCCTTGCCATGACCCAACCGCTTGCCCAGCACCAGGCACCCCATCAGACCTGCAATCCCTGCGTTGATGTGCACAACCGTGCCACCGGCAAAGTCCAGCGCCCCCATGCCCCACAACAGACCCGCATCGGCGGTGTTGTCAGACAGGAAATCCGGGCCGCTCCAATACCAGACCATATGTGCTACGGGCAGATACACCAGCGTCACCCACAGGACCGAAAACAGCATCAGCGGCCAGAATTTGATGCGCTCGGCAAAGGCCCCAACGATCAGGCCGGGGGTGATGCAGGCAAAGGTCATCTGGAAAATCACGAAGGAATATTCAGGAATATAGACGTTGTTGGAAAAGGTAGCTGCAAAAGTGGATACGTTTACGCCCGACAGAAATGCTTTTGACAGGCCGCCAATATAGGGGCTGCCACCGGTAAAAGCCAAGGAATAGCCATAGGTTACCCAGATGATTGCGACGATGCAGACAATGGTAAACACCTGCATCAGGACGCTTAGCATGTTCTTTGTGCGCACAAGGCCACCGTAGAACAATCCCAGCGCCGGGATCGCCATCAGCAGCACCAGTGCCGATGATACCAGCATCCACGTCGTGTCACCCTTGTTCACCATGCCCGCCATCGCGGTGGCATCGGGTGCCTTGATCGGCCCTGCGGCTACGGCGTCTTGCGCGCAGGCGGGCAGGCTGGTTGCCAGCGCGGTAAGCGCTGCACCCAAGCCCGCAAGTTTCATTTTCAGTTGCATTGTTTGGTTCCCCATCCCCATTTCACAGCGCGTCGTCATCGGTTTCACCGGTGCGCACCCGCAACGCGCTTTGCACGTCGATCACGAAAATTTTGCCATCACCAATTTTGCCGGTGCGGGCGGTTTTGCTGATGGTGTCAACCACCTGTTCAGCCATCGCATCGCTGACCACCATTTCCAGGCGCATTTTTGGCACGAAATTCACCGCATACTCTGCGCCGCGATAAATTTCGGTGTGGCCCGATTGCGTGCCAAATCCCTTGATTTCCGTAACCATCATGCCCCGCACGCCCAGCGTGGTCAGCGCTTCGCGGACCTCGTCTAGCTTGTATGGTTTGATGGCGGCTATGATCATTTTCACGACGCACTCCTTTCTGACGACCCCTGTTGGGCCTTGGCGGGAATGAGGCGGTCTTCGCAGGTGCAGCACAAGTTTGCGGCAATGCAAAAATGCTGATCCAAGGGGCAGGCACAATAAATCCGCACATTTTTTCGCCTATGCCTGTTTTTTGTGCGAATGAAGAGTGCGAATCATTGCGGCACCCGCTAAACATTCCGGAACAAAGCGGCTACTGTTCGCGGAACGAAAACAAACAAAGTGCAGGCAGTCATGGCGGCATCGGGCAAGGGGCGGGATGGACCGTTGGTGGCGGATCGCCGCTATGGCGTGATGCGTGCGGCGGTCGCCAAGCCGGGATCGGGCCGGGGCAATCCGCCACCGCGCAAGCCCAGCACCAAGCGTCCGCGCAAAGGCGGCTATACCCCGCGAAATCCGATCCTTGCGCTGATCGTCGGCTTTGTACGGCTGATCTGGCGGCTGATCTGGGGCGTGGCGTGGCGGGTTGGTTTTGTCTCCGCGCTGATCCTTGCGGGTATCGTGTTTTACTTTTACGCCCAACTGCCGCCGGTGGCCGATTTGCTGGATGGCCGCGCACGGGGGTCGGTGACCCTGATGGATCGCAACGACCGGGTGTTTGCCTGGCGCGGTGAAAGCTTTGGCGGCCAGATCACCTCGGATACGGTGTCACCCGATTTGCTGAACGCGGTGATCGCCACCGAAGACAAACGCTTTTACGGGCATTTTGGCATCAGCCCGCGCGGCATCGCGTCGGCAATCAAGATCAACATGGCGGCGGGTCGTGGGCCGCTGGAAGGCAACGGCGGATCAACGATCACCCAGCAAGTTGCAAAACTGCTGTGTCTGGGCGTGGTCTATGATCCAACCCAATGGAAATCCGAGGCAGCCTATGAAGAAGATTGCCGGTCTGGTGGCATTTGGCGCAAGCTGAAAGAGTTTCCCTATGCCATGGCGATGGAGGCGAAATATTCCAAGGCTGAAATCCTGACGATCTATTTCAACCGCGCCTATCTGGGGGCCGGTGCGCGCGGGTTTGAGGCCGCCGCGCAGCGGTATTTCGGCGTTTCGGCCAATCAGGTTGATGCAGCCCAAGGCGCGATGCTTGCCGGGCTTTTGAAAGCGCCGTCGCGCTATGCGCCTACCAACAGCCTGCAGCGCGCCCAAGATCGCGCCGGTGTGGTGATCGGTCTGATGCAAGAGCAAGGCTTTCTGACCGCCAGTGCAGCAGACGATGCCCGCGCCAACCCAGCCCAATTGTCGGCGGAAGCGCAGACCAAATCTGGCGGCTATTTTGCCGATTGGGTGATGGAAAGCGCGCCCGATTTTCTGACATCGAAAACCACCGAAGATGTCATCATGCGCACCACGATGGACCCGCGCCTGCAAAATGCGTCAGAGCAAGCGTTGGATTGGGTGTTTGAAAACAAGGTCAAGCCGGGGTCGAAGGCACAGGTTGCCATCGTGGTGATGGGCGCGGATGGCGCGGTGCGGGCCATGGTTGGGGGACGCGATATCGAAGAGGCCGGATCGTTCAACCGCGCCACCATGGCGAAACGTCAAACCGGGTCTTCGTTCAAACCCTTTGTCTATGCCGCCGCGCTTGATCTGGGGTGGAGCCCGGCTGACTTTGTCGAAGACACGCCTTTGACCATCAACATCCCCGGATCCGGGCCGTGGTCGCCGGATAATTATGACAATGCGTTCGTGGGCCTGATCACCTTGACCGAAGCGTTGAAGGACAGCAGGAACATTCCGGCGGTGCGGGTGGCCGAAGCGGTGGGCCGCGACGCCGTGCGCGCCGTTGCCAATGGCTTTGGTATCCAGTCTGATCTGGCGGCGGGTCCAGCTTTGGCGCTGGGCGCGTCGGAGTCGACCTTAATTGAAATGACGGGCGCCTATGCGGGTATCTTGAACGGTGGGTCGTCGGTCACGCCTTACGGCTTGGTCGAGTTGAAATTGAAAGACGATGCCGAGCCTTTGATGGGGGCAGTCGGCGGCATTGGCGAACGGGTGATTTCGCAAAACGCCGCCGAATTGCTGACCTATATGATGAGCCAAGTGATCGAATCCGGCACTGGCACCCGCGCGCGGTTGGATGGCCGCCCTGCAGCCGGTAAAACCGGCACCACAACAGCGGGGCGCGATGCGTGGTTCATCGGCTTTACCGCCGATTATGTGGTGGGCGTCTGGATGGGCTATGACGATAACACCCCGTTGACAGGCGTGACAGGCGGCGGTTTGCCGGCGGAAATCTGGCACGAAGTGATGGTGCGCGTCAGTGATGGCCTGCCGGTGACCGATCTGAATATGATCATTCCCGAGCCGCGCAACCCGCCACAGCCCGAGTTTGTCGAACAGCCTTTTGATCCGGGTTTTGAGCAGGGTTTTGATCCGGCGCCGCAGGATCGGCAACGCGACCCGATCGAAAATCTTTTGCGCGAGATTTTGGGTGTCGGAAACTGACGGTCCGGCGGAAATTACTTGCAAACCAATTTTGTTGACAGTGTTACGCTTCGGCGTAGTCTTTCGGAATATTTCAATAATGGGGTTCAAAATGCGCCGAATTCTACTTTCCAGCACCACCGCCTTTGCGATGTCAGTTTGTATGGCCACCGCTGGCGGTATGCCCGAACCTGTCATGGAACCCGAAGTTGTTGCGGCTGCCACCAGTTCAAGTTCCGGCGGTGTCATTATTCCGCTGTTGCTGTTGCTGCTAATCGCGGCGGCGGTTTCGGGGGGCGGGTCTGACGAAGTGGTTGCTGAAAGTGACGCCCGGATCAAAACAGATATCGAATGGGTTGGCATGGCCAAAGGCTTTCCGATCTACCAATACCGCTATATCGGCACTGCGACCCGGTTTGAGGGTGTGATGGCGCAAGACGTGGCCAACATGCGCCCGGATGCCGTTATCACCCGTTCAAACGGCGTGATGGCCGTTGACTATGCCAAACTGGGTCTGAAAATACGCGTTATCCATTAACAAATGATCGGAGACTGATATGCGGAAAATGTTGATCTGCGGCGCCATTGCGTTTGCAACAGCGGCTGGCGTTGCACAGGCAGGTGGCATGGCCGAACCTGTTATGGAAGCCGAAGTCGTGGCTGCTGCCACCAGTTCAAGTTCTGGCGGCGTGATCATCCCGCTGCTGTTGTTGCTGATCGTCGCCGCGGCGTTGTCCGGTGGCAGCGAGCCGCAACTATAACCACCCTGCTGGCCCACTGCCGGGCGATTTGATCGTCCGGTGGCCTTACTGTTTGATCGCCGTAAACCGCAGCCCTTTGGCTTTGGCGGCATAGTTGATTTTTATGGTTTGGGGTTCAAACCGATAGCCGTCCAGAACCGGCGTAAAGCTGCCGCTCCACCCGAAGGGCACGGTGCAGCCAAAACTGTTTATATTGTAAATTCCGCAGCCACTTTCGCTGCCGTCATCGGCAGAAATTCCGCTGATAACCGATGCGCCGTCAACAGCGCCCCCGGACGTATCGGTGATGCTGCCCCAAAAATCAACTTTCCGGTCAAACTCGACCCGCGCTTTTGCAAGGCTGGCATCCATGTCAAACCCCAAAGGCTTGCCTGCATTTACCAACGCCTTCACCTCTCGTGTCGCGGCTTCCAAATCCGCCGGAACGTCGCCGGTGCCCCAGCTCATGTTTTCAGTGTAAAGCCACAAATATTCTTCAGTTGAGCGTAAGCCATTATAAAGATTATATTTATACAGGTTCATCCGATCTGCATCATCTGCCATGTAATAGCCAATGAACCGCGTCGATTGCCAAAGGTTCAACAGGCCATCCGCATAGACTGCCTGACCAAAGCTGAATTTTTCTGCCGCAGCAGCTTGGGCCGCTGGCAGCAAAAACGGTATACCCGAGGTCAGATAGGCGCGCGTTGCGTCAAACTCTTTTGTCGCCAGATAATAATAAGACGCTTCATTGCCATCTATCAGCCGCGCTTTGCCTTCGATCGCTGTATACATGCCGCTGATAAATGCGCCGTATAACGCATAGTTGCCCGTCGATGGATCATCGTTCCATTGGCGTTGATCAAGGATCGTGCCGATCAGCCAAAGCGCCAGAATTTGCACATCCGGCAGTTCGGTCTGAAGGATATCGACAAAACGGGCACCACGTTTGAAAACCACATCTTGCACGGCGTCGAAACTTTGATCCGGATACAGCGCGGCTGTATAAACCCACGGGCTGTGGCCATAGGTTTCGGCATCCCACAAAACCCCTTTGAATCCCCCGGCGGCGGCGGTGCGGGCGAAATTGCGGATATTGGTTTCGGCTGACGCCCAATCCACGTTGTCCGTCCACCGCCATCCCGCTTCGCTGGTGCCCCACATCACCAGAAAATTATCTGTCAACGTGGTGAATTTGATGCCGGAAAGTATGTCGCGCTGGGCCTGATATTCGGCATCGGGATAGGGCGTTTTGGTAAAAATTGCCTGCCCCATGGGCAGCTTTACACTGATGCCATCAAACGGCAGCGCTTGATAGGCCGCCAGATTGTCGCGCAGTTGTTCGGGGCTGGGCATATCCCAGCCAAACTGGATCAGCTTTTTTGGCGCCGCCTGTTCTGCCCCGGACGACCCCGCCAGCAGCGCAAAAAGACATCCGACGACAACCGCTTTGAATGCCGCGGATGGCGCCATTAAATGGCTTTCAGATCTGCAATCAGCGCGTCGATGTCACCTTTGCGCTTGTCGAGGATCGCGCCGATTTCGGCACGCTCGGACGCCAGCATGTTGATGCCTTCGATGATGATATTGAAAAACAGATTTTTCCCGGATTTGTCAGACACATGCCAACGCAAATCAAAGGGCGACTCGCCCTTTAGCGTCGCAACGGTGATCACCTCGTAATAGCTTTTCACTGCCTTGGCATCGACCACTTCGATCTTGCCGCCGATGAATTCGCGGAAACGGCGGCCATATTTGCGGCTGATGTAGCCCTGAAATGCCTTGGTAAACGCCGACATCTGCGCCGAACTTGCCGATTTCGCGGCAACGCCCAAGGCCGATCGCGCAATCACCGCAACATCGGCATAGCGCGCAAAGATACGCTCAAAATCACCAAACATCGCGGTCTCGCTTTTGCCTGATGCAATGGTGGTGTTTATTTCCCCGATTGCCTTATCAATCAAGGCGCGCGCCTGTTCGACATTCAGCGCCAAGGCAGGAAACGGCAGCGCCAGTGCGACAGAGCCCAAAGCAAATCCGGCTGCAAATCGGCGGCGCGACATCATGGAATGATTATTCTGCATAGGGGTCCTCAAACGGATCAATATAATCGGCGTCGCCCGTGGTTTGGCCCAATTCAAACCGCCGGTTTTGCAAATACAACAGCCGGGCCTGCGCGTAACTGTCTGCACTGTCATATAGGACTGAATCATAGGTTTCGGAATAGCGGGCGCGATCACTAATCTTTGAAGCAATTTTTGCGGCGGTGCCAATGTAGGATTCAGGGGCCGGCAACAGCAAGCCAATCGGGTTGATCACGCTGTCAACCACTTCACCCAAGGCATCGCGCCGGGTTGACGGGCCCAAAAGCGGCAGTTCAACATAGGCGCCTTCGTCCACACCCCAGACATACAAGGTTTCGCCGAAATCGGTTTTCTTTCCCGCCACGCCCGCCGCCGTCGCCGGGTCAAATATCCCACCAACGCCCACAACCGTGTTGATACTGAACCGCAAGGTGTTTTCAACGGCTTTGCCCAGCCGAAGCTGCAAGATATTGTTCAAGACATCGCCGGGAACTTCAAGATTATTGGCAAAATTTCCGACAACCACCTGAACCGGCCCGCCGCCCGGCTGGCCCAGCGACAACGCTAACGGCTTGATCACCTTGCTGTCGGCCGCGACGTTGAAGGCGTGCATTGCACGGTTTTCGGCCTCGTAGGGGTCGTTGATTTCCACCGCCGCCGTTGGCCGGGTGCAGCCTGCGGCCAATGCAACGGTGGCACAGCCCGCCAATATTGTCAGACGGCGGACAAAAAGTGATGGAATCGTAAGGGTCATGCTTTTACAGTCCTGCGGAAACCTAGTGGTAAGCATAGGCTTTGTCCGGGGAAGACAAGGGATAAGCACCAAAGGCAACCAAGACAACGGCCAAACGTGGCAAGTCGGTGACGCCGGATAAAATCCGCCGATCCTACCCCGCGTAAAAAGGCCGATGAGGCAGGCAACGGAGACCATCAGAATGGCCCAAAATGAAAATGCCCGCGGCGAGGCAGAATTGCGCGCAGCCCGGTCCGATCAACGCGGCCTGTTATGGGCGGTTGGACTTTTTTCGGTGTTTGTAAATCTGTTGTTGCTGACCGGGCCGCTTTATATGCTGCAGGTTTATGATCGCGTGCTTGGCAGCCGATCCGAAGAAACCCTCGTGGCGCTGTCTTTGTTGGCGGCGGCAATGTTTCTGGCGATGGGAATTCTGGATCACGCGCGGGCACGGATCATGGCGCGGATCGGGGCTTATCTGCAAGATCGCCTTGATCGCCGGGTCTTTGCCGCAGCGCTGCGACGCCTGACCCTGCAGCCCGGCGAGCCGACCGCTTTGGCAGCTCAGCGCGATCTGGAATCGATCCAACGCCTGTGGGCGTCGCCCGTGCTTATTGCGTTGTTTGATATTCCATGGACGCCGTTTTTCGTCGCGGCCATTTTTGTTTTTCACCCGATGCTGGGCTGGCTGGCGGTGGCGGGTGGCGTGTTTCTGGTGATCCTGACAATCCTGAACCAGACGATGACTGCCGGTCCGACGACCCGCACCAACAACCTTAATATGACCGCCGAACGCGTGTCTGACATGATAAAGCTGGAAGCCGAGGCGGTGCAGGCGCTGGGCATGACTGGCGCTGCGTTTGATCGTTGGCAAAAGGCGCGTGCCACCGCACTTGCCGACAGTATTGCCGTGGGCGACCTTAGCGGCACTTTTGGTGCGATTTCGAAAACTTTCCGGATGTTTTTGCAATCGGCGATGCTGGGCTTGGGCGCGTGGCTGGTGTTGAAAGGCCAACTAAGCGGCGGCGCAATGATTGCAGGGTCGATTCTGATGGGCCGCGCGTTGCAGCCGATTGAACAAGCCGTCGGTCAATGGGCGCTGGTCACCCGCGCCCAAGAGGCCAATCGCCGCCTGTCCGATCTGTTAACCCGCGTGCCTGCCGAAGCGGTGCGCACCGCCTTGCCACGGCCAAAAGCCCTGCTAGAGGCGCAAAGCCTGTCGGTGGTGCCGCCCGGTGAGGCACAGGCGGTGCTGCGGATGGTCAGCTTTACCTTGTCGCCCGGTCAGGCGATGGGGGTGATCGGGCCATCGGGTGCAGGCAAGTCAACACTGGCACGGGCGCTGATCGGGGTGTGGAAACCATCGGGCGGCAAAGTGCGACTGGATGGGGCCACGCTGGATCAGTATGATCCTGACGTTCTGGGCAGCTATATCGGCTATCTGCCGCAACGCGTGACGCTGTTTGAAGGCACGATTGCCGAAAACATCGCGCGGCTGCAACCAAGTGCCGATCCTGCGCTGATCGTGCAGGCCGCGCAAAAGGCCGCAGCGCATGACATGATCGTCAAACTGCCCGAAGGCTATGACACCCGTGTGGCCACGCTGGGCGGGAGGCTTTCGGGGGGCCAAATTCAGCGCATCGGTCTTGCACGGGCGCTGTTTGGCAACCCGGTGCTGCTGGTGTTGGATGAACCGAACTCAAACCTTGATAATGACGGCACCTTGGCCCTGAACACCGCGATCCGGTCCACCAAAGAGGCGGGCGGTGCGGTCTTGATCATGGCGCACAGACCCGCGGCCATTCAGGAATGCGATTTGCTGTTGGTGATTGAAGACGGCATGCGCCGGGCGTTTGGCCCGCGTGATCAGGTGCTGCGGGACATGGTGAAAAACCACACCGACATTGTCCGGTCGGCCGGACCCGGAGGCGTATCATGAGCAAATCTTCCCCTGCAATCCTTGCGAAAGCAACCGCATGGTCATCGCGCGGCCCGGTTTCCACCGGCCTGATCACGCTTGCCGCCCTTGTGTTCGGCTTTGGTGGCTGGAGCCTGTTTACCGATATCGACGGGGCCATTGTCGCCTCGGGGCAGTTGGAGGTCGAGCAGAACCGCCAAATCGTGCAGCACCCCGATGGCGGCGTGGTTGCAAAAATTGCCGTGATCGAAGGACAGGCGGTAAAGACCGGCGATATACTGGTTCAGTTGGACGGCAGTTTGCTGCAATCGGAACTGGCCATCGTTGAAGGCCAGTTGTTCGAAGTGCGTGCCCGGCGTGCCCGGCTGGAAGCCGAACGTGACGACAAGGATGCGCCTACTTTTAGTGGTGAATTGGCGGAACTGGCGGCGGCCCGCCCCGAAGTGGCTGAGCAAATCGAAGGTCAGCGTGGGTTATTTCTGGCCCGCCGCGAAAGCATGGCACGGCAACGCGAACAGCTGGAAAAGCGCACTGCGCAAATAGCCTCGCAAATCGACGGTGTTGTGGCGCAAACGGCTGCTTTGAACGTGCAACTTGGCTTGATCCGCGAAGAATTGACCGATCAGAAAAGCCTGTTGGAAAAAGGTCTGGCGCAATCCAGCCGGGTGTTGGCACTGCTGCGCGAAGAATCGCAGTTGCAGGGAAACATGGGTGAATTGGCCTCGTCCCGCGCCCAAGCCGAGGGTCGGGCGACCGAAGTAGAATTAGAGATTCTGCGGCTGGGTGCGGTGCGCCGTGAAGAAGCAAACACGCA
>JANPLZ010000048.1:0-15999 GCA_031422555.1 Cypionkella sp.
CTAAACCGGGGCGAAGCGGCGGCGCAGGAGTTTATGGCGCGCGGGTTGATAGACTCGGCTGCGCTTTTCTTGCAGTCTGATCGGCGTATCCTGGGTGCCATTGCTTTGAAGGAGCCTGCCTTTGCCTGACTTCCCCATTCGCCGCATCACTGTGCAAATCGAAGATATCCATCACGATGGCGGGCCTGCGCCAGCACATCCCCGGATGCGCGGCGCGATTCTGGCGGTGGTGGCGAACCCGTTTGCCGGGCGGTTCGTGCCGGATATTGCCACAGCTATGGAGGATCTTAAACCGCTGGGCCTGCTGATGACCGATCGGTTGATCGCAGCTTTGGGCGGTGCGGCGGGAATTGATGGCTATGGCAAAGGGGCCATGGTGGGCGCAGGCGGCGAGGCGGAGCATGGCGCGTTGTGGCATGTGCCCGGCGGCTATGCGATGCGGGCGCGGCTGGGGGAAAGCCGGGCCATCGTGCCAAGTGCGATGAAAGTGGCGGCGATGGGGGCCAGCCTTGATATTCCTTTGGGCCATATCAACGCGGCCTATGTGCGCAGCCATTTTGACGCCATCACCGTCACGATTCCCGATGCGCCGCGCAGCGATGAGATCGTGTTCGCACTGGCGATGGCCAAAGGCGCGCGGGTGCACAGCCGAATGGGCGGGCTGGAAGCCTGGGACGTCAAAGGCGAGGATGGCCTAAGATGAAACGGCTGGCGGGGGCCATGGCACTGGTTCCCGGCACGGCATGGGCCTGTGCGTTGCCGCCGTCGGTGATCTTGCTGCTGCCAACCGGGCATTACATTCTGGGGGCCGCAATGACGGTCGCGTTGACTGCGCTGTTGGGCGCTTTTGCCCAACGGCTGCCGGAATTGTCAGCGCGGCTGATCTATGCCGGGCCAGACCGGTTTCCGTTTCTGCTGACGTCCTGTGCCGCGTTTGTGTCCTTTGGCCTCCTGCTGATGATCGGATTTTACGGCGCGACCGACCCTGTGCATAATCTGCTGACCTTGGCGGTCTGGGCCGGGGTTTGGATTGCGTTGCCATTGGCCTGCATGCTGGGCGGTAATCTGTGGGCAGGGATCAACCCGTGGACCGCCCCGGTTCGGCTGGTGCGGGCGGCGCTGGGGCGGACCGGCCGCCTTGGGCTGGCGCGGTTTGGTCATTGGCCGGCGGTGGCCGGGCTGTTGGGATTCAGTTGGTTTCAGATCATCGCGGTGGCCCCCGATGATCCGACCATTCTGGCACAAGCCGCGCTGATTTACTGGTGCGTGATTTTTGTGGCAGCCGTGGCCGAAGGCGAGGATTGGCTGCAACAGGGCGAGTTCTTGTCGGTGTTCATGGAAATGGTCGCGCGCATCGCCCCCTATTGGCGGGTGCGCCGCGCAGGTCGCGTGCAAGCCTATGTCGGCTGGCCGGGCACGCAGGTGATTGGCATGCCCGCATTGGGCATAGCAGAGATGGCCTTTGTCACTTTGGCCTTGGCGGCGTTGACGTTTGATGGCTTGTCAGAGACGTTTTTCTGGCTGGGGTTGATTGGCGAAAACCCGTTGGAATTTACCGGCCGCTCTGCCGTGCAAGGCGCAAACACCGTGGGGCTGCTGGGCGTTTGGGCGATGACGGCGGCGGCGATTTGGGCGGTGTTCGGGCTGGGCCGACGCATTGACCGAACCTTTGCGGCCGGGCGGGTGGTGCTGTCGTTTCTGGCCATCGCGGCGGGGTATCATGCGGCGCATTATCTGGTAACCCTGATGACCGCGGGCCAATACACCATCGCGGCGCTGAACGATCCGCTCTACCGGGGCGACGATTTTCTGGGCCTGCCGCCGTTTTATGTCAGCTATGGATTTTTAGGCGACGGGGCGGTGATGACCCTGATCTATGCTGTCCAGTTCGGTGTGATATTGGCCGCGCATTTGCTGGCGGTTGTTCTGGCCCTGCGCCTTGCGGGCCAAGGCCGGGCTTTGGCGCACCTGCCGCTGACCGGTTTGATGGTCGGCTATACTGTTTTGGGGCTATGGCTGTTATCAACGGCACGCGGGGCGTAAAAGCCGTAGACTTTTCATCGACATAAGAACAGAATTTAACGCAACGCGTGGCACCAACCCAACATTTATTCCGGGCACGCATTTCACCAAGGGGACAACGCCTATGACACACACTCCTATTATCGGCACGGCACCATCGCGGCGCGCGGTTCTTAAGGGCATGGGCGCGGGGCTTCTGGCAACATCGGCGCTGCCTATGGCGGCTTTTGCCCAAGGCGCACCGATCAAGCTGGGGTTTCAGTTGCACCGCACGGGCATTGGCGCGGCCTATGGCCATTGGTATGAACGCAGTGCCATGGCGGCGTTGAAAGTTGTGAATGACGGCGGCGGCATCAATGGCCGCCCGGTTGAGATCATCTTTGAAGACGATGCCACCGATCCGGCACGCGGGGCCGAAGTGGTGGACAAATTTGTCAATCAGCATGGCTGCGACGTGGTGTTTGGCCCGCTGTTCAGCCATGTGGTGATTGGCACAGCACCCCGCGCGGGCGAGTTGAAAGTGCCGTATCTGGTGTGTTCCGAAGGCTATCACGTGGCATCCGGCATGTTGAACCGCTGGACATTGCAGCCCGGCATCACCGATGTGCGCAGCCAGATCGCGTCGATGGCCCCTTGGGTTGCGGCGAACCTTGGCAAAAAAGTCACCATGATTTTCCCGGATTTCGCCTTTGGCTATGATCACCGCGATTTCTTTACCGCAGCTATGGCCGCCATCGGCGGCGAGGTGATCGCCCAGATCGCCATTCCGCCAACCGAAACCACCTTTACCCGCTATCTGCCGCAAATTCCGCCGGAAACCGAAGTGCTGTATCACGTCATGGTCGGCCCCGCCGTGTTAACCTTTGTGAAAGAGCTGGGCGAGTTTTATGGCACTGGTCCTGCGCCCAAGATGTTTGGCTTTATTGACAGTCTTGAAGCGGTGAATATCGCGTCACCGGGGTTGGAATTTCTGGAAGGCAGCCATTTCTGGGAATCGCACAACCGCGTCAAGCAAGCCGATGCTTCGGAATTCGAAGTGGCTTATCGCGCCGCGGTGGGCGTGGATGATACAGGTGCCTCGGTCAGTGACGCGGCGGATGTGGCCACCTATTCCCACATGTTTTCGGCTTGGGAGACACTGTTCGTGATCAAGGCCGGGATGGAGGCCAGCGCCTATGCAGGCCCCGCAGACCGCCAGAAATTCGTCGAGGCGATTGAGGCGATGACCGATATGCCGCATTCGCTGGCGCATCCGCAGGGGCCGAAACGCTTTAACGGCAAGACCCATCAGGCGTTTGGGGTGCAAAACATCAGTCAGGTGCAGGGCGGCCAGTTGATCCGGGTGCATCAGACCACGATTGACGAAGGCCTGTATCCCGACGCCGTCGATTACTCCGCCCTGCCGTTCTAAGGCCAACGGGCGGGGTTTGCCCCGCCCGGTTTTTGATGGCCTTTGGTCCTTTTCTTTTGCTGGCGTTGCTGGAAGGCACGGTCACCGCGGCGGTGCTGGCCTTGACGGCGGTGGGCCTGTCTTTGGTGTTTGGCGTCATGCGCGTGGTTAACGTGGCACATGGCGAGTTTTTCATGCTGGGCGCAGTGGTGGCGTGGTTTGTCACCGCGGCCCTTCCGGGGCATAACGCCTTGGGGTTCGTCGCGGCTTTGGTGGTGGCACCGCTGGTGGTGGCGGCCATCGCCGTACTGGCGGACCGGCTGGTGTTGAAACGTCTGAACTACGATCCCGAGGCCACCATCGTCGCCACCATCGGCCTGCTATACATCTTGCAACAAGCCGCCCTGACGTTTTACGGCCCAGATGCCCGCCCGGTGGCGGCCCCGTTTGTCTGGCGCATTCAAACGCCGTGGTTTGGCTATTCGGGCTACAAGTTGTTTGTGGTGGCGGCGGCGGCGATGATCCTTTTTGCGGTGTGGGCCTTTATGACCCGCAGCCGGGCCGGGTTGGTCATGCGCGCCACCCAAGTTGACCGGCAAACCGCAGCAGCCTTTGGCATTGATGTAAGCAGGGTCTATGCAGGCACTTTTGCGCTGGGGGCCGCGTTGGCAGCCGTGGCGGCGGTGTTGGTGGTGCCGATCCAGCAAGCGCATTATCTGATGGGCGGTGATCCTTTGCTGTTGTCGTTTATCGTGGTGATTGTCGGTGGATTGGGCAGCTTGCGCGGCACTTTGCTGGCGGCTTTGATCATCGGGCTGGGCGACGGGGTGATTTCGATGTTCTTCTCGCCCACACTGGCCAAGATCATCGCCACATTGCTGGTGGCGCTGGTTCTGGTGTTTCGCCCACAGGGCCTGTTCGGCGCAAAACCATGACCGAGGCCGCAAAAATCTGGGGGCTGCATCTGGGCGTGGTGTTGGCGCTGCTGGCGGCGCAAAACCTGTTGCCGCCCTATTATGCGAACCAGTTGGCGCGGGTTCTGGTGCTGGCGCTGTTTGCGATGGGCTACAATATTGCGCATGGCTATACCGGAATGCTGTCGCTGGGCCATGCGTTGTTCTTTGCGGTTGGCATGTATGGCGCGGGGTTAGCGGTGTGGCATCTGGAGTGGACGGCGTTCCCAGCGCTGGTGATCGGGGTGATTGCGGGCGGCATTACGGCGGCGGCGGTTGGCCTGTTGGCCCTGCGCACAACCGGAGTCAGCTTTATGATTGTCACGCTGATGTTCGCGCAGACCGGCTATCTGACAATTTTGTATTTCGGCAGTTATACTGGCGGCGATGAGGGCTTTGTCGTCGAGGCCATTGGTCGGCAAGTGTTCGGCTTTGATCTGGCACAAGACGCGCCGCGCGGGCTGTTCGCGCTGGCGCTGTTCGCGCTGGGGCTGCTGGCCAAGCTGTGGCTGGTGCGATCCCCGTTTGGCAGGGTCATGTTGGCGATGCGCGAAAACGAGGACCGCAGCCGCATGCTGGGGTATAATCCGTTTCGGGTAAAGCTGATCGTTCTGGTGATCTCGGGGATTTACGCCGGGTTGGCGGGCGCGGCTTATGGGGTCTTGTTTGGCTATGTCGGGGCCAGTTTTGCCACGGTGCAATACTCGATCCTGCCGATGCTTTATGCGCTGATGGGCGGGGCAGGCACGGTATTGGGCCCGCTTTTGGGCACCACAGTGATGTTTGTGCTGGTTGAAATTGCCTCGCTGATAACCTCGGCACAGCTTTTGGTGGTTGGGGTGGCGCTGGTATGTCTAGTGCTGTTTGCGCCGCGGGGGCTGTTGGGCGTGGTGCGGGACCGGTGGCTGCGATGGCTGCCATGATCTTGCAGGCCAGGCAACTGTCCAAAGCGTTCGGCGGCGTTCGCGCAGTTGATGGCGTGAATTTTGATCTGACACAGGGCGAAATTCAGGCTCTGATCGGACCGAATGGTGCCGGAAAGACCAGTTTTGTCAGCCTGTTGTCGGGACGGATTGCGCCGGATGCCGGGCAAATTCTGCTGGCGGGGCAGGATATCACCAAAATGCCAGCGCATCTGCGGGTGCAGCGCGGTATTGCCTATACGTTTCAGATCACGTCGATCTTTCCGGGGCTTTCGGTGTTCGACAATGCCGCGTTGGCGGCGCAAAGCCGGGGCGCGCGTGATCTGACCGCCGCTGTTACAACCGCTTTGACCCAAGTTGGGTTGAACGATCTGCACAAAAAGATCGCAGGCAGCCTGTCTTATGGCCATCAGCGCCTGCTGGAATTGGCGATGGGGTTGGCTTTGACCCCGCAAATCCTGATCCTGGATGAGCCAACCCAAGGTCTGGCGGCGGGTGAAATCGACGATTTTACGGCCCTGATCCGCAGCTTGGTGCCGAAGATGACGGTTCTTTTGATCGAGCATAACATGGAAGTCGTGATGGATCTGGCTGACCGCATCACCGTTCTGACCCAAGGAAAGGTTCTGGCGCGTGGCACTCCGACAGAAATTCGGGCCAATGCGGCGGTGCAGGCCGCGTATCTGGGGGGCCATGACCATGCTGCAGCTTGACGGCGTCACTGCTGGATATGGCGATATCACCGTGCTGCGCAACCTGTCGTTTCAGGCGCACGCCGGGCAGATCGTCTGTGTTATGGGCCGAAATGGTGTGGGAAAGTCAACGCTTATGAAATGTATCATGGGGTTGGTTTCTGTGAAAAGCGGCTCTGTAACACTCAATTCAATACAGATTCAGTCTTTGCCGGCCCACTTTGTGCCCCGCTTGGGGATTGGGTATGTGCCGCAGGGACGCCGGTTATTTGGCCCGCTAACCGTGGCTGAAAATTTGGAAATCGGCCTTATGACGCGCAAGAAAGGCCCGGACGTTCGCGAAAACGTGCTGTCCCTGTTTCCACGCTTGCGCGAACGGCTGACGCAGGTTGCGGCTACCCTGTCAGGGGGCGAACAGCAGATGTTGGCCATCGCCCGCGCGCTGTGCCTTGAGCCGCAGGTTTTGTTGCTGGACGAGCCGACAGAAGGGTTGCAGCCGTCGATGATTGCCCTGATCCGCGATGTTATCATCGGGCTGAAACAAACCGGTGTTGCCATTATCTTGGTGGAACACCGGGTTCAGGCCGCATTGGGCATGGCAGATTGCATCGCCTTTATGGATCAGGGCCACGTGCAGGAAACGGTGCTTTGCAGTGCGTTAGAGCCTAATTCAGCACAATTTCGCCGGTATGTGGGGGTTTGAATGCAGGGTTTGGTGGCAGGCGTTGATGTTGGCGGCACCTTCACCGATCTGGTGATCCTTGATCCGCAAAATGGCGCAGTGCGCGTGGCCAAAGTGCCTACTACTTTGCCAAATCAGGCCGATGGCGTCATGGCGGCGTTCGATATGGCCGGTGTTAAGCTGTCCGATGTTGATTTAATTGTGCATGGCACCACCACGACGACCAACGCGGTGTTGGAACGAAATCTGTGCAAAACCGGCCTCATCACCACGCAGGGGTTTCGGGATGTGCTGGAATTGGGCAGACGCACCCGGCCAAACGCCTATGGCATGACCGGGCGGTTCATCCCCGTCATTCCGCGCGATTTGCGGCTGGAAGTGCCCGAGCGTACCGATGCTTTGGGCCGAATAGTCACTGTTTTGGATGAAGATGCGCTGCGGCTGGCGATTATCCACCTGCGCGATATGGGCTGTGAAAGTCTGGTCATCCACTTTTTGCACGCTTATGCCAATCCGGCCCACGAACTGCGCGCCGCAGCCATTGCCGCCAGCCTTTGGCCCAACGACTACATCACCACCGGCCATTCCCTGTTGTCGGAAAGTCGCGAGTTTGAACGCGGTGTGACGGCGGCGGTGAACGCCTCGGTGCAGCCTTTGTTGCAGCGCTATGTGGCGCGGCTGGCGGGTGAGTTGAAATCCCGCGGTTATGCCAGCGATCTGCTGGTGATGAACGGCAATGGCGGCATGGTGGCGGCCGACAAAGTATCGCAAGAAGCGGTGAAAACCGTGATGTCCGGCCCAGCGTCGGGGGTGATGGCGGCGCTGGCCACCGGGCGGCGGGCCGGAATGTTGAACCTGTTGACCTATGATATGGGCGGCACGTCGACGGATGTGGCGATGATCAAGGGCGGTCGCGCGCCGGTCTCGAACGAGATCGAGATTGAGTATGCCATGCCGATCCATGTGCCAATGGTTGACGTGCGCACAGTTGGCGCGGGCGGCGGGTCGATTGCGCGGGTCGATGCGGGCGGCATGCTGCGGGTTGGACCGGAAAGTGCGGGGTCGGTGCCGGGGCCCGTTTGCTATGGGCGCGGCGGCACTAAGGTAACGATTTCAGACGCTAACCTGCTGTTGGGTCGGCTGCCCGCGGCCCGGTTTGGCGCGGCGTCAGAGGCAGCACGGGCCGCGATGACCGATCAGATCGCCGGGCCATTGGGCCTGTCGGTGGAACAGGCGGCACAGGCGATCTTGCGGGTCGCCAACACCCATATGGCCGGAGCGATCCGCATGGTGTCGATCAGCATGGGCGCCGATCCGCGCGATTTTGCGCTGTTTGCCTTTGGCGGCGCGGGGCCGCTGCATGCCGTGGCTTTGGCGCAGGAATTGTCGATACCGCAAGTGTTGATTCCGGCGCGGCCGGGCCTGACCAACGCGCTGGGTTGTGTGGTTGCCGATCTGCGCCACGACTTTGTGCGCACCATTAACAAACCGTTGGACAGCGTTGTCTTGGCCGATGTTCACCAGATTATCGCCGCGCAGGAATTGGCTGGGCGGCGCGCCATTGCGATGGAAAAAATAGCGCTGGACGGGGTCGAGGCCGAATATTCGGCGGATATGCAATTTATCGGCCAAACCCATCTTTTGCGGATCGCCTTGCCACACGCCACCCCCAGCCGTGCCGATCTGCAATCGCTGTTTGAAACCGCATACCATGCGCGGTTTCGGGTAGAATTGCCGTCAATCCGGGCAAATTTGGTTAATCTGAACACCTCTGTGACCGGACGGCGGCCTGCGCTGGATTTAAGTCGGCTTATTGACCCATCTGGCCGCACAGAGACGGTTGTTGCCAAAGAAACCCGCACGGTTTGGTTCGACGGCTGGGTCGAAACGCCGGTGTATTGGCGCGATCAACTACCTGCGGTGATGACGCTGACGGGTCCGGCCATCATCGAGCAGATGGACACAACCACGATTATCGAGCCGGGCTGCACCGTGACGGCGGACGGTGATGGAAATCTTGTCATAGGGGTGGGCCATGCTTGATCCTGTCACTTTGGCCGTCATCCAAGCCGGTCTGCAGCAGGTCTGCGACGAGATGGACCTGACGTTTTCGCGCGCCGCGTTTTCGCCAGTGATCGCCGAGGCGAATGACCGCTCGGACGGGATTTATGCCGCGACCGACGGCGCGCTGATTGCCCAAGGGTCGCAAGGCCTGCCGGTGTTTGTCGGCGTGATGCAGTTTTCCACCGGCAAAATTATCGAACGCATTGCGTCGGGCGAAACGGCGGCCCCGGAGCCGGGCGATATTTACATCGTCAACGATCCCTATCTGGGCGGCACGCATTTGATGGATGTGCGCTTTGCGATGCCGTTTTGGCGGGGAGGTCAGATTATGTGCTGGCTGTCGAACACCGGGCATTGGCCCGATACCGGCGGGTCGGTGCCGGGTGGGTTTTCCGCCAGTGCGATATCGGCAGAACAGGAAGGGCTGCGCATCCCACCGGTCAAGCTGTTCAAACGCGGCCAGATCGACCGGGAAATCTGGCAGATGATTTGCGCGAACATCCGGGTTTCGGAACAACGGATCGGCGATGTGCAGGCCCAGGCCGGGGCGCTGTTGGTGGGGGCGGAACGGTTAACCGGATTGCTGAACCGCTATGGTGACGCGGTGGTGGCCGAAGCGATTGCTACGATGCGCGCGCTGGCAGCGCGGCAAATGCGGGCCATGATAGGGTCGATTCCGCATGGCGCGTTCACCGCAAAGGCGTTTGTCGACAGCGACGGCGTCGTGAACGAACCGCTGACCATCGCGCTGCGGATCGAACGGCGGGACCACGGGTTACAGTTTGATTTCACCGGGTCATCGCCACCTTGCAAAGGCCCGATGAATTCGGTGCGCGCAACAACGCTGTCATCGGTTTATCTGGCGATGCGGCATATTTTTCCCGATGTGCCCATTTCGGCCGGCGCGTTTGAGCCGTTGTTGGTGATCGGAATCGCGGGGACGTTTCTGGATGCCCAATACCCGCGCCCGGTGTCTGGCTGTGCCGCCGAAGTGTCGCAGCGCATTGCCGAAGCGGTGTTTGCCGCGTTGGTGCAGGCGATCCCCGCGTTGGTGACGGCGGCCCCGGCGGGCACCAGCGGCAATTTTGGTCTGGGCGGGCATGATCCCGAAAAGGGCCGCGATTATGTGATGTATCAAATCTCGGGCGGCGGCTATGGCGGCAATATTGACCATGATGGCCTGACCAATGGCTGCTCTACAATTGGCATTTCAAAAGCCCCGCCGATTGAGATTATGGAGCAGAACTATCCGATCCTGTATCGGCGCTATGCGATCCACGAAGGTTCGGGCGGGGCGGGGCAACAGCGCGGCGGGTTCGGTTTGGATTATGAAATTGAACTGTTGCGTGGCGATGCGCGGGCGTCTTTTGTGATGGATCATGGCAGGTTCGGGCCGCAGGGCGCGCTGGGGGGCTGCGATGGCGCCGTGAACCGGGTAGACATCACCCGTAGCGGCGAAACCTTTGTGCCCGAACATCTGTCCAAGGCCCAAGACATCGCCCTGCAGCCCGGAGACCGCGTGCGGGTGCGCACGCCGGGGGGTGGCGGCTATGGCGACCCTGCGCTGCGCGATCCGAAATTGGTGGCCGAAGATGTGCGATTGGGGCGCTATGCTGCGGGTCAGGCGGCCCTGCTTTTTGGCGGTAAACTACCCTAAAGGCTATGCGCCAAGTGCCACCAAAGTAACGCATTCCAGTTGGGTCAAACGGTGGTGAACCTGAACCGGTTCGCCGTGCAATTCCATCCGCAGGTGATCCGCCGCCATCTCTGTCAGCACAATATCCAGAAAGGCAGGAATGGTGTCTGAATGCGCATACAGAGCCTTAAAAAGAGCCTCTTTGGCCGAAAACACCAATGTCAGAAAACTGGCAAAGGGCAGGTTTGGCGGGCAAAGCTGGGCCTCGGCGTTACCGATAATCTCACCGCGCAATTTTTGCGCCAAATCGTCCGCCATCACGGTTTCGCAATCCACACCAACCGTCCGGTGAACCAGTGACACCACCGCGATGGCCCGGCTATCCGAATGGCTGATCGAGCCTGCAACACCGGCTGGCCACACCGGAGCCCGGCCGTTTCTGCCAACATGAACCGCCTGCCCTGCGGCCCGAAGTGCCAAGGCTGCACAAAGGCGGCCCGCCAGATACTCGGACCGCCGCTTTGGCACGGCGGTCATCAAATCATCGGGCAGGGTGATTTCCAGACGGCCCAAAGGATCGGCAGAGGTTGTCAAAGTCATCGCTTGGCTGATCGAAAAACGTCCCTCACGCCAAAACAGGCCGGGAATGTCAAACGGACAGTGGCTGCTGATTTCAGAGATCATGGCGCATGGCGCGGCGCTGCACCCGCGCGCGGATACTGGCCACATCTGATTGTGGCGTGGCGGCAAACAAGGTGCGGGTGTAAGCGTGTTGTGGGTTGGTAAACACGGCGTCGCGGCTGCCGGATTCCACCACTTCGCCTTGATACATCACCATCACATGATCGGCGATATAGCGCACGACCGACAGATCATGGCTGATGAACACATAAGTCAGGTTAAACTCGTCTTGCAAATCCGCCAGCAGGTTCAAAACCTGCGCCTGCACCGACAGATCAAGCGCCGAGACCGGCTCATCCAGCACCAACAGTTGCGGGTTCACCATCAACGCGCGGGCAATGGCCAATCGCTGACGCTGCCCGCCGGAAAACATATGCGGATAGCGGTTAAAATGTTCGGGGAGCAAGTTGACCTTTTGCAACATGCCCAGCGCCAGCTCACGGCGTTCGGCGGCTGTGTGATCGGTGTTCAACAATAACTGTTCCATCAGCATGTCGCCCACCTTTTGGCGCGGATTCAGGCTGCCATAGGGGTTTTGGAACACGATCTGCACTTTGCGCCGCACTTCGCGCGGCAACGCCGCTGTGCCAATGGCAATCGCCTGACCATCCAGCAGCAATTCGCCCGAACTGGCCGGGTCAATCAGCGTGATGATGCGGGCCAGCGTGGATTTCCCACAGCCGCTTTCGCCAACAATGGCCAGCGTTTGGCCGCGCTGAACGGCAAAGCTGATGCCTTTCAGCGCCTGCACGGATTTGGCACGGGCAAACAATCCGCCACCCGAGGCATAATTGCGGGTGATATTGCGGCCTTCCAGCACTGGAACCGTCATGGCGCAACCCCGCTTTGTGCATCCAGATCACGCATGAAATCGGCCACGGTGGTCAGCCGTTTGCCGGTGGCGTTTTCGGGCAGGGCCGACAACAAAGCGCGGGTATAGGGGTTTTGCGGGGACTGAAACAGTGACAGCACATCCGCCTCTTCCATTTTGCGGCCCTTGTATTGCACGATGACCCGATCCGCCGTTTCGGCCACAACGCCCATATCATGCGTGATCATGATCAGCGCCATATCTTGGGTGATCTGTAAATCGCACAGCAGATCAAGGATCTGCTTTTGAATGGTGACGTCCAATGCCGTTGTCGGCTCATCCGCGATCAGCAGTTTCGGGTTGCAGGCGATGGCGATGGCGATCATCACGCGCTGGCATTGGCCGCCCGACATCTGATGCGGATAAGATTGCAGCCGGTCTGCCGGGTTGGGAATGCCAACGGCGGTGAACAATTCAACCGCACGGGCATGGGCGTCGGCGCGTGACAGGCCAAGATGCTGACGCAGCACCTCTTGCAACTGAAATCCCACGGTAAAGCAGGGATTCAGGCTGGCCATCGGTTCTTGAAAGATCATCGAAATTTCCCGCCCGATGATGCGGCGTTTGGCAGCGGCGGGCAAAGCCAACAGGTCTTGGCCGTTAAAAGACATCTCATCCGCCGTCACGGTCGCGGTGGGCGGCAGCAGGCCCATCACCGCCAGCATTGCCACCGATTTGCCCGACCCGCTTTCACCAACAATCGCCAGCACTTCGCGCGGCGCAATCGCCAGATCAATGCCATCGACGGCCTTGAACGGCCCGGCAGAAGTATCAAAGGTTACCGTCAGATTGCGGATTGTCAGCAGGGCCATGTGTCAGCTTCGCTTCAATTTTGGGTCAAGCGCGTCGCGCAAACCGTCGCCGACCAGATTTATCGCCAGCACGGTGATCAGAATGGCAATGCCGGGAAAGGTCACGACCCACGGCGCACGCAGGATAAATTCGCGCGCCTCGGCCAGCATGGTGCCCCATTCCGGCGTGGGGGGCTGCGCGCCCATGCCAAGAAATCCCAAAGCGGCGGCATCCAGAATGGCGTTGGAAAAGGACAGTGTGCCCTGCACGATCAGTGGCCCAAGGCAGTTGGGCAGGATGGTGCGAAACATCAGCCGCAGCTTGCTGGCCCCCGCCACCCGTGCCGCCATCACATATTCGCGGTTCTTTTCGGCCATCACGGCAGCGCGGGTCAACCGGGCAAAGTGCGGCTGCAACACCAAGGCAATTGCAATCATCGCGTTTGTCAGGCCGGGGCCAAGAATGGCCACCAACACCAGCGCCAGCAACAGGGACGGAAAGGCCAGCACCACATCCATCACCCGCATGATCACCGAATCGACCCAGCCGCCAAAAAACCCGGCAACAAGACCCAGCGCGATGCCCCCCGTCAGCGCGATGGTCACCACCACCAGCCCGATAAACAGCGAGAACCGCGCGCCAAACAGCAGCCGCGACAGGATATCGCGACCAATCGCATCGGTGCCCAAAAGGTAAGTGGCACTGCCGCCGTCCAACCACACCGGCGGCACAAGCAGCGCATCACGGGCTTGGGCCGTTGGATCATGCGGCGCGATCAACGGCGCGAAAACCGCTATCACAATCAAGGCGACAAACACCCAAAGCCCGATCACCGCGCCACGATTTTCACTGAAATAGTGCCAGAATTCGGCAAGCGCATGGGGTGGTTTGTTGATCGTGATATCTGCCATTTGCGAGCCTAACTATGCCGAATACGCGGATTGATCAGCCCATACAGCAGATCAACCGACAGGTTTACAACCATCACAATGCCCGCGATCAACAACAGCCCACCCTGCACCGACGGGTAATCGCGCCGCGAAATGCTGTCGACCATGGATTTGCCGATGCCGGGCCAGGAAAAGATCGTCTCGGTCAAAATGGCCCCCGCCATCAGGGTGCCAACTTGCAGCCCGATGGTGGTGATCACTGGAATCAAAGCGTTGCGGAGGGCATGGATGCCAACGACGCGGAACGGCGACAATCCTTTGGCGCGGGCAGTGCGGACGTAATCTTCGCCCAACACCTCTAACATCGCCGAGCGTGACTGCCGCGCGATCACCGCCATCGGGATGGTGGCCAAAACCACCGTGGGCAGGATCAGATGTGACAGGGCGGATTTGAACGCGCCGGGCTGACCTGACAGAAGGCTGTCGATCAACATAAACCCGGTGACGCGGTCAAAGTAAAACATCAGCGATATGCGCCCCGAAACCGGGGTCCAGCCCAGAAAGCCGGAAAAGAAAATGATCAACAACAGGCCCCACCAGAAGATCGGCATCGAATAGCCTACCAAAGCCGCCCCCATGCTAATCTGGTCAAACCATGTGCCGCGCTTGATGGCGGCAAAGATGCCCAAGGGGATGCCGACCAGTGTTGCCAGCAAAATGGCACAAACACCCAGTTCAACTGTGGCGGGGAAAAGCGCCATGAACTCTGCTAACACCGGTTTTTTGGTGACCAAAGAAATGCCTAAATCGCCATGAAACAGCCGACCGACATAGTCGAAATATTGCTCCCAAATCGGGCGATCAAACCCCAATTGCGACAAAAGCTGTTTGTAACGTTCCGGCGTAAGGCCCCGTTCGCCCGCCAACAGCAACACCGGATCCCCCGGCAGCACGCGCACAAAGCCAAAAGCCACGATGGTGATGCCAAAGAACGTCGGGATCAGATAGGCCAGCTTTCCAAGGATGAATTTAAGCATGGCCAAAGGTTCCTGAAAAAGGGCGCGCCGAAGGCTCCGGCGCGCCGTCTTAGCGGTTAAAGATCACTCAGCTATGTCAGTCTTTTCAAACTGATGGCTGCCAAGCGGGCTCATCACGAAACCGGTGACTTTGTTCGACATCGGGGTCGAAACGGTGGAATGGCCCAGCGTGGCCCAAGGCGCCTTGGCTTTGAAGATCACCTGCGCCTCTTGATACAACTTGGTGCGTTCTGCCGGATCGGCGGTGACTTTAGCCTTCTGGATCAGCGCGTCGAAATCGGCGTCACACCATTGAGCGCGGTTTGACCCACCTTCGGTAGCCGACGCACAGCCCAGCAACACGGCCAGGAAGTTGTCTGGATCGCCATTATCGCCGGTCCAACCCAGGATAACCGCACCGTCGCGGTTTTTCTCGGATGATTTGGCCAGATACTCACCCCATTCATAGGTGACGATTTCCACCGTCACGCCGACTTTGGCGAAATCTTCCTGAATAAGTTCCGCCGTGCGGCGCGCGTTCGGCATATAGGGCCGCTGCACGGGCATCGCCCAAACCTTCATCGACAGATCCTTGACGCCTGCCGCATCCAGCATCGCCTTAGCGGCCACCGGATCGTAAACATCGTCAACCACGGCGTCATTATAGCTCCACATGGTTGGTGGAATCGGGTTTTTCGCCATTTGGCCCGAACCCTGATACACCGCGTCAATAATCGCTTGTTTGTTGATCGCCATGTTCAACGCTTTGCGCACTTCGGCGTTATCAAACGGCGCGATTGTGGTGTTGTAGGCCAGATAGGCCACGTTCAGACCCGCCTGTTCAGTGACAACCAAGTTCGGATCCGCCTTCAACGCCGCAAGGTCGGCAGGTGCCGGATAGGGGGCCATCTGGCATTCACCGGCTTGCAGTTTTTGCATCCGAACCGCCGGATCGACGGTGATCGCGAACACCAGATCGTCGATGGCAGGTTTGCCATCCCAATAGTCGGCATTGGCCTTGAAGCGAATGACGGCGTCTTTTTCGTAAGCGATAAACTGGAATGGGCCGGTGCCGATTGGCGCGGAATTCAGCAGTTCCTTGGTGCCAGCGGCTTCAAGCGCGTCGGCGTATTCCTTTGACACGATTGACGCAAAATCCATCGCAAGGTTGGCAAGGAACGGCGCTTCGGCACGGCTAAGGACGAATTTCACCGTCATGTCATCGACCTTGACGATGTCTTTGATCACAGTCGCCATTTCCATGCCGCTGTAATATTCCCAAGTGATTCCAGCGATATACTGGTTATAGCTGTTGTCGGTTTTGCCCTGACGGTTGAACGAAAAGATCACGTCATCGGCGTTCATGTCGCGGGTTGGGGTGAAAGTA
>JANPLZ010000049.1:0-1727 GCA_031422555.1 Cypionkella sp.
CGAAAGCGCTTGATCAGCTCGTTCACCTGCACCACTTCGGCCACGCGGACGGGGATCTTCGGCGCACCCACGCTCAACGGAACCGCTCCACCGAGGCGGGCACCGATCCGGGGTCTTCGGCGTCGATATTCACGCCCTGAAACGCGGCGATACGGCGCGAGTAATGATCGCGCACGAACAGGTTCAGCCCGCAGTGGCTGCATTGAAACGGATCATGCGTCACGGTTTCCGTGATCCCCTTGCAATGCACACATTGCACGCGGCGCGCCAAAGACCCGCGATGTTCCATCTGCAAGGCGCTGTGCGGCAAGCCTGCCGCAATCACCTCGCGCTGCACTTGGCCCATCAGGCCTTCGGTGCCCGCGGCGTAAATCTGCAGCCCCATATGGGCGTCGGCCAACACTTTTTGCAGCCGTGGCAGCGCTGTGGCAAATGTCGGCGCACGCAAAAACTGCGCAGCCTCCAAGGCCTGTAATTCCGCGGCACGGTCCATCCCGTTCGCCCCGGGCACATAGATGATGTGGCAGGCAGGCGGCTTGTTTCCCGCCAGCATATCAACAATCGCCCCCGCCCCATCGCCATCCGCCACCATCAGATGCCCGGACCCTGCGCGCAATTCCAACACGCCATAGCGTGGGCGGCTTAGGATAGGTTCTTCAATGGTGGTCTGGCTCATAGGCTAGATGCCTCCGGCGGGGATATTTAAGAACAGATGAAATCAGCCTTTGGCGGTGCGGCGTTTCTTTTCCACATCGAAGAACGGCATCGAATGGGTGGTCGCACTAATCGCGCCATGGGTGCCGCAGTTGACCACCAATTTGGTGCCATTGTTGGCGCAATCTACCGGCAGCCGCGCGATGGCGATGTTGTGTTTGTTCAGCGGTGAATACATCGCTTGGGTCACAACACCGACCTTTTTACCATCCCGCATCACCGGCGCGCCGTTGCCGGGCACATTGGTGCCATCAAGCTTTAACCCCCAGATCTTGAACCGCTCGCGCCCCTTTAGGCGGTAGTGTTCTTCGGCACCGCGAAAGCCCACTTTGCCGGGGGATACGGTGAAATCGAGACCAAGTTCCCACAACGTATCGCCTGGGCCCTCGTTTTCGAACGGATACATTTCCGAATTGTCGAAGGGGAAAAACAACAGGTAACTTTCCGTGCGCAGCATATCCAGCGTGGTAAACCGGCACGGGATGATGCCCATCGCCGCCCCTTCATCCAATATCCTATCCCAAATCATGCCAGCATCCTGCCCCCGGCAGAACAACTCATACCCCCGCTCGCCAGTGTAGCCTGTGCGGGAAATCATCACCGGCTTGCCGAAAAGACTGGTCTGCATCTGCGCGAAATACGGCAAAGCGCGAATGCCTTCGACATGCCGTTCAAGGTAATCCACCGCCAGCGGGCCTTGCAGCGACAGATCGTGCAAGTTGTCGTCAAACCGCACCGATACATCGCGACCGGTTGCGGCCATGGTCAGTTGTTCATGCGCAGCCCCAGACCCATGCACCACCATGAACGCATTCGGCCCGGTGCGGTAAATCACGCAATCATCCAGGAACTTGCCCGCATCGTTCAGCATCGTGGCGTAAACCGACCGCCCCGGCATCAGCTTTTCGATGTTCCGCGTTGTGGCGCGTTCGATGACGTGGGCAGCCGCTGGCCCGGTGATATGCACCTTTTTCAGGCCCGACACGTCCATCAACCCCGCCTTGGTGCGGATG
>JANPLZ010000050.1:0-3137 GCA_031422555.1 Cypionkella sp.
GATCACGCCATCGGCCATTGGCACGACCGCGCCATGCGCGACCCTTGGGTGATGCGTGATCCGGACGGGGCAGGGTGGCTGATGTATTTCACTGCCCGCGCCCCCGGCATTGCCGAGCCGAACGCAGGCGGCGCCATCGGCTTTGCCACTTCGCCTGATTTGAGGGAATGGACCCTGCAACCCCCGGTTTTCGTGGGTGGTTTTGGCCAGTTGGAAGTGCCGCAAGTGTTTCAGGTCGGCCCGAAATGGTATTGCCTGTTCTGCACCTCGGGCTTTCAATGGTCCACCGATTATGCTGCGTCGCACCCGCAAAGCCCGGTCACCGGCAATCACTATCTGATGGCCGATCATCCGCGCGGGCCATGGCACGTCGCACCGGGGCGTTTCTTTGATGGGGCGATGCCTTGCGTCCGCTATGCTGCGCGCATTGTGGCCACGCCGGACGGCTTGCGCATCATGGGCTTTGCCGATGGCGGGCATAACCGCTTTGGCGGCTATGTGATGGATCCCGAATCTGTAACCATTGGCCCGGACGGGCTGCTTTCGACCTCAACTTTTGCAAAGGCTGCGGAATAGATCATGGCAAGCATTACCCTGACCGGATTGAAGAAAAGCTATGGCAACGCCCATGTGATCAAAGGCGTTGATATCACTATCGAGGACGGCGAATTCGTGGTGTTCGTCGGCCCGTCGGGCTGTGGCAAATCGACCTTGTTGCGGATGATCGCGGGGCTGGAAGACATCACGGGCGGCACCCTGACCATTGGCGGCAAGAAAATGAACGATCTGCCGCCCAAAGATCGCGGCGTGGCGATGGTGTTCCAGTCTTATGCGATTTTCCCGCATATGACGGTGCGCGAAAACGTGGCCTTCGGGCTGACCATCGCCGGGGCCAGCAAAGCCGAGAAAGATGCCAAAGTGGGCGAGGCCGCGCGGATTTTGCAAATGGAACATTTGCTGGACCGCAGGCCGACGCAATTGTCGGGCGGGCAGCGTCAGCGCGTCGCAATTGGCCGGGCCATCGTGCGCAAACCGCAAGTGTTCTTGTTTGACGAGCCGCTGTCGAACCTTGACGCCGCTTTGCGCATGGACATGCGGATGGAGATCGGCAAGCTGCACAAGGCGTTGGGGGCCACCATGGTCTATGTCACCCATGATCAGGTCGAAGCGATGACGCTGGCCGATAAGATCGTGGTGCTGAAAGACGGTCTGGTGCAGCAGATAGGCTCGCCGATGGAGTTGTATCACAAACCCGCCAACGCCTTTGTGGCAGGGTTTCTGGGCAGTCCTGCGATGAATTTCCTTGAGGTCGATGTCAACGCGGTGGCGGGCGATCAGGTGACGGTGTCAAACGCCGCGCTTGATCCGGTGCAGATCACCGCGCGTCTGGGCAGCTATACCGCGGGCGGCAAAGCCCGGCTGGGCCTGCGCCCGCAATATCTGATGCCCGAAGCCGAAGCAGGCAGCGGGGCGGGGCGGCTGCACGGCAGAGTGGCAATGAGCGAACGTTTGGGGGCGGAAACCATTGTCGAGGTGACGATGACCAATGGCGTGCCGTTGATTGCGGCGCTGGCGCGTGATGCAAGGTTTGAAACCGACGCGCAAATCAACCTGTCGTTTGATCCGGCCGCGGCGCATTTGTTCGAACTGTAAAGGCAATTGGATTGGGCATAAATTTTTCGCCGAAAAACTTGCCCCCCTAAACCAGCGCCGCCGTTGTGTGAAAAAGCCGCTCCTGTTCGGGGCGGCTTATTGCATCGCCTTGTGCCGCCGCCTAGTGCCGCCGCCTAGTGCCACCGCCTTGTGCCGCCATCTTGCCCTTTGCGCCAAGCCGCGCCATGATGACGCGGCACCAACAGCCAGGGTTTTTCATGCCACAAAATTCCATTCTGATCACCGGGGCCGGGTCTGGCATTGGCCGGGCCACGGCGCGGGCATTTCTGGCCAAGGGATGGCGCGTGGGGCTGTTGGGCCGCCGGGCAGAGCCTTTGGTTGAAACCGCAGCAGGCAGCGATGCGCTGATCCTGCCCGCCGATGTGACGATCCCGGCCGACATCGACGCAGCCTTTGGCAAATTGCGCGCCGAATGGGGCCATCTGGGTGTGCTTTTCAACAATGCAGGCATGTCGGCCCCGGCAGCCCCGATAGATGAAATATCGGTGGATCAATGGCTTGCGGTCAATAATGTCAACATCACCGGCATGTTTCTGTGTGCCCGCGCCGCCTTTGGCCAAATGCGGCACCAATCACCCCAAGGCGGGCGGATCATCAACAACGGCTCGATCTCTGCTCATGTGCCGCGCCCCGGATCGGCGCCCTACACCATGTCCAAACACGCGGTCACCGGGTTGACCCGCACGCTGGGCCTTGATGGCCGGGCCTTTAACATCGCCTGCGGTCAGATCGACATCGGCAACGCGCTGACCGATATGGCGGCGGGGTTTACCAAGGGCGTAACCCAGGCCGATGGCCAGACGCGCATCGAGGCGGTGATGGATGTGGCGCATGTCGCCGACGCCGTGCTGCACATGGCGGGCTTGCCGCTGGAGGTGAACGTGCCGTTCATGACGGTGATGGCGCGCGATATGCCCTATCTTGGCCGGGGATAGGCGGGCTGGGTCGCAGCCCCGGCTTTGACCCCTATCTATCGCGCCGTCATCAAACCGTTGCCCCCCTGCTGCACCTCTTTGACACCTCAACCGAAAGCCCCTGACCATGCAATTGCCCGCTTTCACCGCCCCCGGCCGCTTTTGGCGCGGCAACCTGCACACCCATTCCACCCGCTCGGATGGGGTGCTGGCACCCGCCGAAGTGTGCCGCCGCTATAAGGCCGAAGGCTATGATTTTCTGGCGCTGACCGATCATTTCATCGGCGCTTATGGCTATCCGATTGTCGACACCGTGCCCTTTCGCGATGCGGATTTCACCACCATTCTGGGGGCGGAACTGCATTCGGGTGCAATGGCAAACGGCGAGTTATGGCATATTCTGGCAGTCGGTCTGCCGCCCGATTTTGCCCCCGGCCACGCGCCCGATTTTCTGCCAGTGCCGGGTCAGGAATCGGGGCCCGAAATTGCTGCGCGGGCGGTGGCGGCGGGGGCGTTCGTGGCCATTGCCCATCCGCAATGGTCGGGGCT
>JANPLZ010000051.1:0-35840 GCA_031422555.1 Cypionkella sp.
TTGATTTTTCGCTGGATGACAAGCTGGTCGTGATCGAGATGCTGGATAGTCTTGGCGTTGATTACATCGAAGGTGGCTATCCCGGCGCGAACCCAACGGATACAGCCCTTTTCAGTGAGGACCGCAAAACAAAAGCCAAATTCACCGCCTTCGGCATGGTGAAGCGGGCAGGGCGTTCCGTTTCCAATGATTCCGGTTTGCAGGATCTGATCCGCGCAAAATCCTCAGCCATTTGCTTTGTGGCGAAGTCCTGGGATTACCACGTGCGTGTTGCTCTTGGCTGCACCAATGAAGAAAATCTCGATTCCATCCGCCAGTCCGTTGAGGCTGCAACCTTTGCCGGCAAGGAAGTGCTGGTTGACTGCGAACATTTCTTCGATGGCTACAAGGCCAACCCGGAATACGCACTCGCTTGCACCAAGGCGGCCCATGATTCCGGTGCGCGCTGGGTTGTGCTGTGCGACACCAATGGCGGCACCATGCCTGCCGAGATTTCCGAGGTCGTCCGTACCGTGACAAAAACTGTTCCCGGAACCAGTCTCGGCATTCACGCCCACAACGACACCGATCAGGCAGTGGCCAATTCACTGGCGGCGATCGATGCTGGCTGCCGCCATGTGCAGGGAACTTTGAACGGCATTGGCGAACGCTGTGGCAATGCCAATCTTGTCACGCTGATCCCCACCTTGCTGTTGAAGGAACCCTTTGCCAGCACTTTGCAAACGGGGGTCACGTCCGCGGCTTTGGCCGGGCTGTTGCGCACCAGCCGGATGCTGGATGATATCCTGAACCGGGTGCCGCTGCGCGCTGCCCCCTATGTCGGCGCGTCGGCCTTTGCCCATAAGGCGGGGCTGCACGCCTCGGCCATCCTGAAAGACCCCGCAACTTACGAACACATCGCCCCCGCGCTGGTGGGCAATGACCGCATCATCCCGATGAGCAATCAGGCCGGGCAATCCAACCTGCGCGCCCGGCTGGCGGCCGCGGGCATTGCGGTAAGCGCGGGCGATCCGCGGTTGGGGCGGATTCTGGAGATCGTCAAAGACCGCGAGGATCAGGGCTATGCCTATGACGGTGCACAGGCGTCGTTCGAATTGGTGGCGCGGCGCGAACTGGGGCTGTTGCCCAGCTTTTTCGAAGTCAAACGCTATCGGGTGACGGTAGAGCGGCGCAAAAACAAATATGACCGCATGGTAAGTCTGTCCGAAGCGGTGGTGGTGGTGAAAATCGGCGATCAAAAGATGCTGTCGGTGTCAGAATCCATGGATGAAACCGGCACCGACCGTGGCCCGGTCAACGCATTGTCCAAGGCGCTGTCCAAGGATCTTGGCCCCTATCAGGCGGTGATCAATGATCTGAAGCTGGTCGATTTCAAAGTGCGCATCACCATGGGCGGCACCGAAGCCGTCACCCGGGTGATCATCGACAGCGAAGATGCCATGGGGCGGCGCTGGTCTACTGTCGGGGTGTCAGCCAACATCGTTGACGCCAGCTTTGAGGCGCTTTTGGATGCGATCAACTGGAAACTGGTCCGCGATGTGGGCACGCCTGCATGAGTTTGCAAGCCTGCGCCGATCTGGTTGCGCGCGGTGATCCTGACCGGTTTGCCGCCGTGATGGCCGCCCCTCCTGCACTGCGGGCCCGGTTGTTTGTGCTTTATGCGTTCAATCTGGAAGTGGCCCGCGCGCCTTGGGTCACGCAACAGCCGCTGATTGCCGAAATGCGGCTGCAATGGTGGCGCGATGTGGTGGCCGAACCTGCCCCCCGCGCGCATGAAGTGGCCGGTCCCTTGTGGGGTCTGATCCGCGAGGCTGGCCTGCCGGTGGATGTGCTGGACCGGGCGGTGGTGGCCCGGCGCTGGGATATCTATTCTGACCCCTTTGCCGATGGGGCGGCCTTTGACGCCTATCTGGAAGATACCGCCGCCGGGCTTTTGTGGCTGGCAGCCAAGGCTTGCGGGGCGGCGGCGACGGCAGAACCCGTGTTGCGCGCCTATGGTTGGGCACATGGCTTGGCGAATTATCTGCGCGCGGTGCCGGATTTGGCGGCGCGCGGGCGCTTGCCGTTGTTGGACAACAGTGCAACAGCCGTGGCGGCCTTGGCACAAACCGGCCTTTCGAAAATTGCAACCGCGCGCGCGGCCCGGCGTCAGGTGGGGCAGGCGGCCCCGGCGTTGCTGGCCGGTTGGCAGGCGGAACGGCTGCTTACCCTCGTCGTGGCCGATCCGGGCCTTGTTGCGGCGGGCGGCCTGCGCCAATCCGAATTCCGTCGCCGCAGTGGGTTGTTATGGCAGGCCGTGACCGGACGCTGGTAATCACCGCGGCCCCGCAGCCGTTATCTTGCGCCCGATCTTACCGCACCCGGGCATTTTTCAACCCGATGGCCAGCCACACCAAAGCGCCGCCCGCCAGCAGCAAAAACGGCAGCATCGCGATATTCACCGCCGTCCAGCCCGCCTGCACCGACCCACCAGAGCAATTCATCAGCCCACCCGATGAAAAACTGGCCATCGTCACGCCGCCAAACACTACCAGATCGTTCAGCCCCTGCATGCGGCCGCGCTCGGACGGGGCAATTGCTCCGGTCAGCATGGTGGTGGCACCGATAAAGCCGAAATTCCACCCAATGCCCAACAAGATCAGCGCGCCAAAGAAGTTCAGCAAATCGACGCCCGAAATCGCCACCGCACCCGCCGCTGCCATGATCAAAAGGCCGGTGGCCATCACCCGCTCGACCCCGAAACGCGCAATGATATGGCCGGTCAAAAACGATGGCGCATACATCGCCAGCACATGTCCCATCACCACATTTGCGGCGTCATCCTTCAGATAGCCACAACCAACCACCGCCAGCGGAGATGAGGTCATCACCAAATTCATCAGCGCATAAGACACCGTGGCCACAATCACCGCCACCGCCACGCGCGGGGTGCGGATCAAATCGCGCCGGCTGCGCCCGGCAGGCGCACCCGCCACTGCCGCCACCGGCGCAGGGATCTGCAACAAGCCAAACAGGAACATCCCGCCAAGATTAAGCGCAATCACCGTCAGATAGGTGCCCAAAAACGGAATGACCAAGGCGTCATTGGTCAGCTTGACCAGTTCCGGGCCGACGATGGCCGACAACAGCCCGCCCGCCATCACCCAAGAAATCGCCTTGGGCCGGAACGCTTCTGACGCCATATCGGCGGCGGCAAAGCGGTAAAACCCTTGCGCCGACATATAGATGCCCGAAAACAGCGCCCCCAGCACGAACACCGCAAAAGACCCGGTATAAAGCCCCGCCGCGCCAATCGCCGCCCCCGCCGTGCCGCCCGCGGTGCCCACGATAAACCCCGCCCGCCGCCCATAGCGCGCCATGAACGCAGACAATGGCGTGGCCGTCAGCATCGACCCGATCACCAGCGCCGAGATCGGCAACGTGGCCCAACAGGCATTGGGCGCCAACGATTGGCCCGCAAGCCCCGCGATGATAAAGATCATCGGCAGTTGTGCGCCAAGGATGGCTTGGCTGGCTACAAGAACGCCGACATTGCGGCGCGCGATGCGATCTGTTTGTGTCATGCCGTATCGGTATGGGGCAGGTTTGCGCAGGGCAAGGGCTATCGTGGCAATCGGTTGTAGCGGTTACAATAAAAAGGGGCAGGGCGGTGGTCGGACGCATTATTACAGGGTTGGACTGCATCGCCGAAGGCTGCGCGTGGCTGGCCGCAGCCGAGCCACGCTTTGCCGATGCCCTGCGCCAAACCGGACCCCTGCCGCTGCGCCGTCAGCCCGATGGTTTCGAAGCCCTGCTGGGGGCCATCGTTGGTCAACAAGTGTCAGTCGCCTCGGCCCGCGCGATCTGGGCACGGATGCAGGCGGCGGGGGTGACCGATCAAGGCGTGATGGCACAGGCCAGCGATGACGATCTGCGCGCCGTGGGCCTGTCGCGGCAAAAAGCGCGCTATGGCCGGGCTTTGGCGACGGCCGGCATAGATTTCAACGCCTTGCGCACCGCCCCCACGGTGCAAGTGATCCAAACCCTGACGGCGGTGCCCGGCATTGGCAGCTGGACGGCCGAGATTTACGCGATGTTCGCGCTGGGGCGCGCCGATGTGTTTGCCCCCGGCGATCTGGCCCTGCAAGAGGCGGTGCGGTTGCTGTTTGATCTGCCCGCGCGCCCAACCGAGCGGGCCTTGCGCGGAATGGCCGCCGATTGGTCGCCGTGGGCATCGGTTGCAGCCCGCCTGCTTTGGGCCTATTACCATGTCGCGAAATCCCGGGAAGGTATCCGATGAGCGTTGATCTGAAATTTGGCCGCCGTGCCGCCGTGTCGGGCCGCACGCGCCAGATGGTTGTGGTGTTGCACGGCTATGGCGCGGATGGCGCGGATTTGCTGGGACTGGCCGATCCGTTGGGGCCGCATCTGCCCGACGCGGTGTTCTATGCCCCGGATGCGCCAGACCCTTGCGCCGGCAATCCGTTCGGACGCCAGTGGTTTGGCATTCCGCGCTTTGACGGATCATCGCCGGAACAGGCGATGGCCGGGCTGACCCGGGCGCAAGCCGCGGTAGACCGGTTTCTTGACGCGCGCCTGCAAGACGAAGGATTATCCGCCAAAGACCTGATCTTGCTGGGATTTTCCCAAGGTGCGATGACCGCGTTGCATGTGGCCCCACGCCGCAGCACCCCCATTGCCGGGGTGGTGGCCATCTCGGGCCGCCTGATTGCGCCCGAACGCCTTGACGCAGACTCTACCGCCAAACCGCCGGTGTTGCTGATGCACGGCGACCGGGATGATGTGGTGGATTTTGGCGAAATGGCCAGTGCCGGGCGCGCGCTGGTGGCGGCGGGGTTTGAAACCTTTGGCCATGTGATGCAAGGATCGGGCCACGGCATCGCCCCCGATGGGTTACAAGTGGCGCTGGCCTTCCTGCAAGACCGCCTTGGTGTCAAACCCGGCTGAATTTCCTGCAATTCGTCTGAAATTTGCGTCTGGTCTTGGTGGTGTCACCGCACGCGGGGAAAGGGCGCCCCCCCCCTTTGCCTATCCCCGCCCCACGCTGGCCAGATAGGCGGCGCAACCGGTCAGGGCGGCAAAATCATCCTCGACCAGATGCACCGAAAAGCTTTCCATAAAGCCCGCAAAGCGGCCCTTGTCGCGAAACGCCGCGGTCAGATCCATTGCGGCCATAAACGGCGTCATCGCGCGCGCCACGCCCCCGATCAGGTAAATCCCGCCAAACGGCAGATGGATCAACGCAAGGTTGCCCAGTTCCGCCCCCAGCAGATGCACATACAGCCGCGCAGTTTCCAGCGCTGCATCTTCGCCTGCGGCAATGGCTGTGATGATATCGGCGGCTTTCAGGTCTTGCACCGCACCGCGTTCAAAGGTCACAAACGCATGCACCCGTTCCAACCCGCGCCCCGCCAGCACGTCTTCAACCCCGGCAAAACCATGCGCATGCGCGCCGTAAGTGGCGATAAATCTTGACAGCCGGAAGGCTTGTTCTGTTTGCACCGGCATCGAGATATGACCGCATTCTGACGCAGCCACGATGCGCCCCGCCGCCGTTTCATGCACCGGGGCTGCGTTCATGCCCGTGCCCACACCCACCACCAGCATCGCGGCCCCCGGCTGCTGCGCCCCCACAATCAACGGGCGCAAATACTGTGGCGCAATATGACCCAAAGCATGGCCCTGCGCTTGCAGATCGTTCAACAAAGCGGTTTTCGTGGCCCCGGTGGCGCGCACCAACAACGCCGCATCAATGGTCCAGTCCAGATTGGTCATCACCGCCACGCCGCCCTGCACCGGGCCTGCAGCGGCCACGCAGACGCCCTCCACCTGTGCGCCGCCAGCTTCGGCCAGATACTGGCGCAGCACCGGCTCAAGGCTGGGATAGTCGGCGTTGGAAAATTTGCGGATGCTGGCCGCGCGCACCACTTTGCCATCGGCAAGGGCCACACGGGTATTGGTGCCGCCAATATCGGCAACGATGGCAAGCGGGGCAGTCATATCGGGCACCTACAGGAAGTTTTGGCGATGGGGTTTGGCGATGGAATGGTAAGGGCGGCATGATTTTGAAGGTCGACGGCTTAGGCGGGTTTTGGCACCGGGCCGGTGGATTGACCCAAGATCAGATCGGCCTCAAGCAGACGGTGATGCGGGGCAGTGGACGGGTCGGCGATCAGATCCAGCAACATCTGCGCCGCGATGCGCCCGGCGTCGCGCACCGACGACCGCGTTGCGGTAAAGATCGGCACATCATCGCCGTTGCGCAAATAGCTTAATTCATCATCAAAAATAATCACCGAAACATCGCGCCCCATGCGCAGACCGCGCCCTTCAATGGCGCGGCGCACCCCCATGCCCGACAGCATCGACGCCGCCAGAAACGCGGTTGGCGGGGTGGCGCGGTCCAGCATCTGCGATGCCGCCAGATAGCCCGCCTGTTCGGTCATCTCGCCCGAGGCCATCAGCCCCGGATCAGAAGGCAGCCCGCGCGCGGCCAGCGCATCGCAATACCCGGTGCGCCGCCTTGTGGCAAAGGCCATGTTTTCCAAGCCGTTGACCAGACCGATATGCAGATGGCCAAGGTCCAGCAAGAAATTCGTCGCCCGCAAAAAGGCCCGGCGATTGTTCACATCGACCCAGGAATAGGTATCTTCCATGCCGGTGGCGCGGCCATGGGTGACAAAGGGCAAGCCGATGTCCATCAGCGCCGGAATGCGGGCATCAACCGCGCGCACCGCATGCACGATCACCCCGTCAACCGCACCGCGCGATTTCAGATCGCGGTAGTTCGATTCCTCGGCATCATCGGCGACGATCGACAACAGCATGTCATAGCCGTTCTGGGTGTAAATCTCGCTTGCGCCGGCGATGAAATCGGCAAAAATCGGGTTCATGATCTCGTTTTTGGTGGCAATTGGAAAAATATGCCCCACCGCCATCGCGCGCCCCGTGGCCAGCCGGATGGCGCGGGTGTTGGGGCGGTAATTGTGCCGTTTGGCCGCGGCCACAACCCGGTCCCGGGTGACATCGTTCACCTCGGGGTAGCCGTTCAGCGCACGACTGACGGTTGTGGGCGACAGGCCCAGCTTTTGAGACAGCTCTTTCAGGTTCATCGCACATTTGCCCGGATCAGGTTCACAGCAGACCTTAGCGGGCCAGCACGGGGCGGTCAAAGCGTTTGAATGGGCTGTGGCGCAAATGCCACCAGATTTCTGTGGGTCGTTTCGAATTTCGATGTATCGCCAACGTGTTGGCGGAAATCTGTGCAGGTATCAGGCCCGCCCAAAGCGATTTGGGCCATCGCCGGGAGCAAGTCGCTTTTTCACCCCGGATCAGCGGTATCAGGATCGGCGAAAACATCATCGGTGGCGGCTAAAATCCGCATCACCGCCAAGGCGCGGGCGCGGTTTGGCCCCAGCGGCGATTGCGCGGTATCAAGGCTGGCCCAGCCCGCCAGCGCAAAGCCGGTCTGAAACATCTGGCGGCTGATCTTGGCCCCCAAGGGGCGGTTATAGGCGGCGCGCATGGCGGCAGCGATGGCGCGCACAGCGGGCGCCGTGGGCGGTGCGGGCGCGATTTTGGCGGCATCGGCGGCGAAAAACAACATATCGCGCATCGCCTCATCGCGTTTGGCGTTTTCAAAATCAATGCCATAGCTGCGGCCAAGATTGCGGATCAGCAGGTTGCGCAGATGGAAATCGCGGTGGGTTATGCAGCGCAACATCGGCTGGCCGCGTGCCGTTGGACACTCTTGGGCAAACTGCGCCAAACGGGCGGCAAAGGCGTCAAAATCGGGGATAACGCGGGTGCCGGACACATGGGCCGCGTGCTGCTTTTGCAACCAGTTCAGATGTGGGTCCGGGTTGAACGCCGCCATATGGGCCGTTGGTTTGTGAAACCGCGCAATCCAGCCCCCCGCGGTTTTCAGCGCGCGCGCAGCCCCCGCAGACCCCGAAAGATACAGATTTTGCGCCGATTGGCCGCGGGCATCTTCCATCACGATCACGCCCGCAGCGGCATCATGCGCGCATATCTGCGGCACCCGGAACCGCCCGTCGCGCATGCCGGGGTAGGCCGCGGCGTTGCAGGCCACCGCGTGTGCAATCGCGGCGGGATCACCGATTTTGACGATCAGATGACCCGACGGCCCTGTGGCGCGAAACACAAAACTGGCGTGCGCCGCGGTGATACCTGTCAGGCACGACAAGGGGGCCACTTCCCCGCCGTGGGCAATCGCAGCCGCTTGCGCCAGATCATGCGCGGTCTGATAGGCAATCAGGGGCGGCTGCGTCATCGGTTTCTTTGCAAAAATTTGCGGGCTGATCCGTGGTAAAGCAGGTTTTGCCCGCTTGGCAAAGCCACTGCTTTGCGCCGATATGGGTGCAAATGTCGAAAGGGGTGCAGATGGGCATGCAGATCAGTGACGCGACCATTGCCGATTATGACCGCGATGGTGCGGTGCTGATCAAAGGGCTGTTTGCCGACCATGTTGAGGATTTGCGGGCAGGGGTCGCGCGCAACATGGCCGACCCCGGGCCTTATGCCGCGGAAAACCTGAAACCGGGCGAGGCGGGACGGTTTTTTGACGATTATTGCAACTGGCAGCGCATCGCGGAATTTGAGCAGGTGATCCGAACGTCGCCTGCCGTGGCTGTGGCGGCGCAGTTGATGCAATCGGTGCGGGTGCAACTGTTCCATGATCATGTGCTGGTCAAGGAACCCGGCACGTCGCGCGCCACGCCCTGGCATCAGGATGGCCCGTATTATTTTGTGCAAGGCAGCCAATGCGTGTCGTTCTGGTGCCCGCTTGATCCGGTGCGCGAGGCGTCCTTGCGCTGTGTGGCCGGATCACACCGCTGGAGCCGCGATGTTTTGCCAACGCGGTGGCTGGCCGAGACCAGCTTTTACCCCGACCCGCAGGCCTATATGCCGGTGCCCGACCCTGACGGCGAAGGCATGCCGGTGCTGGAATGGCAGATGGAGCCGGGCGATGCGGTGGCGTTTCACTATCGCACTTTGCACGGCGCGCGCGGCAACACTTCGGCCAACCGCCGCCGGGCGTTTTCGCTGCGCCTTGTGGGGGACGATGCCCGCTATATCGACCGCCCCGGCCGCACGTCGCCGCCGTTTCCGGGCCATGGCATGGTGGCGGGGCAGCGATTGCGCGAGGATTGGTTTCCGCTGTTGCAAGGTTAGCGCGCAAGGGATCAGAGGCCCCGGATCAGGTCCGGGGCGCGCACGCGATTGCATCCGGTGTATCAGAGCGCGCGGGTGAGTATTTAAGCCAAAATGAAGGCGGACTCGGGATGGGTTTACCCGATTTGCGTCAGATCAGGGCGACCCAGCTTTGGGCGATGGCCAAGCCATGGGCGTCTGCGCCCGCACCAAGCGTGGCCGCGCGCGCCGCATGGTGGTCGTGCCATGTCGGATCCAGATTGTGCATCAGATCGGGAAAGGTCTGCGTCCAGTCAGCAACCACGGCGCGGCTGGCCTCAAAGTGAAACTGCATGCCATAACCGGCGCGGCCAATACGGAAACACTGGTTTTCCACAGCATTGGTGCGCGCCAGATGCACCGCACCGGGGGGGGCGGAAAACGTATCGGAATGCCATTGAAAGCTGTCAAATCGGGCGGGCACATGCGCCAGCACCGGATCGCTGGCCCCGGCATCGGTCAGATCAACCGCGCACCAGCCAAATTCGCGCGCGCGCCCGATGTGGTTTTGCGCGCCCGCCCCGCGTGCCAGCAGTTGCGCGCCAAGACAGACCCCCAGCACCGCCTGACCCGCCATCGCGGTGGCATGCATCAGCGCCGCAAGGCCGGGCAAATAGCGGTGCGTGGCGTCGGCCAGCGCGTTTTGCTCGCCGCCAAACACCACCAATGCGTCAAATTCCGCCATATCGGGCAGCACGCCGCCGCGCCACGGCTTGAACAGATCAATCCGCGCCCCCGCCAGATGCAAAGCCACCCCAACCTGCCCGTGATGGGTGATGGCAGTGTTTTCAACGATGGCGACGCGCATGATCCGGGCTTTCCCAAAAGGCTGATGCAGGGGTAACAATTCAGGCAATTTTGATGCCACAGCCGATTGGCGGGGGCAATGCGTTCCCTAGGGGGGCCCGCCCGCCCCGCATTGCCCCCTTGCCAAACCGCCCGGCCCGTGAAAAGGCGATTTGTCAATCGAACACTCTCCCCAAGAACCTTAACAGGAGGCTTTCATGGAGATTCGCGAGGCGCTTACCTTTGATGACGTGTTGCTGGTGCCCGCCGCCAGTTCGGTGATGCCATCGGTTGCCGACACATCAACCTTTGTGACCAAAGCCATCCGGATGAACATTCCGCTGTTGTCATCGGCGATGGACACGGTCACCGAAGGGCGCATGGCGATTGCGATGGCGCAGGCCGGTGGCATCGGGGTTATTCACCGCAATCTGGATACGGCGGCGCAGGCGCGTGAGGTCAGCCGCGTCAAGCGGTTCGAATCCGGGGTGGTGTATCAGCCGGTCACCCTGACGCCCGACCAAACGCTGGCCGATGCAAAACTGCTGATGGAGCGCTACCAGATCACCGGGTTCCCGGTGGTTGACGGCGCAGGCCGGGTGCTGGGCATTGTGACCAACCGCGACATGCGCTTTGCGTCCGATGATCGCACGCCGGTTTCCGTGATGATGACCTCGGCGAATCTGGCCTTGCTGCACGAACCGATTGACCGCGCGGCAGCGATTTCGATGATGAAGGCACGGCGCATCGAAAAGCTGTTGGTCACCGATGGCGCGGGCAAGCTGACCGGGCTTTTGACGTTGAAGGACACCGAAAAATCGGTGCTGAACCCGGCGGCGTGCAAAGACGATATGGGCCGGCTGCGGGTGGCTGCGGCATCGACCGTGGGCGACGCGGGGTTTGAAAGGTCGATGGCGCTGATCGAGGCAGGCGTGGATATGGTGGTGATTGACACAGCCCACGGCCATTCCGAAGGGGTGGCGCGCGCGGTGGAACGGATCAAGCGGTTTTCCAATTCGGTTCAGGTGGTTGCAGGCAATGTGGCAACGGCCGAGGCCACGCGGGCCTTGATCGGGGCAGGGGCGGATGCGGTCAAGGTGGGCATTGGTCCGGGCAGCATCTGCACCACGCGCATTGTGGCGGGCGTGGGTGTGCCGCAACTGACCGCGATCATGGATGCCGCGGGCGCTGCGGGCGATATCCCCATCATTGCCGACGGTGGCATCAAATCTTCGGGCGATTTTGCCAAGGCCATTGCGGCGGGTGCGTCTTGCGCCATGGTGGGATCGGCCATCGCGGGCACTGACGAATCGCCCGGCGAGATGATTTTGTGGAACGGGCGGTCGTTCAAATCTTACCGGGGCATGGGCAGTCTTGGGGCGATGGCGCGCGGCTCGGCGGACCGGTATTTCCAGAAAGACGCGGCCTCGGACAAGCTGGTGCCCGAAGGCATCGAAGGTCAGGTGCCCTATAAAGGTCCTGCGGCGCAGGTGATCCATCAGATGGTTGGCGGTTTGCGCGCGGCCATGGGCTATACCGGCTGTGCCACCGTGGCGCAGATGCAGACGGGCTGTCAGTTCGTGCGCATCACCGGGGCGGGTTTGCGCGAAAGCCATGTGCATGATGTGCAGATCACCCGGGAAAGCCCGAATTATCGCGCAGGATAGCCCGGTTATGCGAAAGCGCTGCCCATGACGCCCGCAGCAAGGGTGGCCGCGGCCATCGGCTGTCTGGACCAGATTCTGTCGGGCATCAGCCTTGAGACCGCGCTGACCAGTTGGGCCCGCGCCAGCCGTTATGCCGGGTCAGGAGACCGCCACGCGGTGCGCGATCTGGTATTTGATGGCTGGCGGTGCAGGCGGTCTTACGCGGCCTATGGTGGCGGCGATACCGGGCGGGGCCTGATGCTGGGGGCGGTGCGCGCGGCGGGGCATGATCCGGCTGACCTGTTCACGGGTCTGGGGCATGCCCCCGCCGTTCTTGGCCCGCAGGATGCCGGAACTGACCCCCAAGGCCATGCCGCACTGGACTGCCCCGAGTGGCTGGCCCCCCAGTTGCAAGCCAGCCTTGGTGACGATTTTGGCCCGGTGCTGCGCGCATTGCGCCTGCGTGCGCCGGTGTTTTTGCGGGTCAACACCGCCAAGGCAGATTTGGCCCACGCGCAAGCGGTTTTGCACAGCGATGGCATTGAAACCCGGTCGCATACCTTGTCGAAGACCGCGTTGGAAGTTATTGTAAACGCGCGTAAAATCCATGACAGCACCGCCTATCTGACCGGGCTGGTCGATTTGCAGGATGCCAGCTCGCAGGCGGTGGTTGACACCTTGCCCTTGCGCGACGGCCTGCGGGTGCTGGATTATTGTGCAGGCGGCGGCGGCAAGACGCTGGCCATGGCGGCGCGGGCCGCGATCTTGCTTTATGCCCATGATGCGACGCCTGCCCGGATGCGCGATTTGCCCCGACGCGCGGCGCGGGCGGGGGTTCAAGTGACAATCACTGATACCATAGCAAAAACAGCGCCCTACGATCTGATCTTAACAGATGTGCCCTGTTCAGGTTCAGGCAGTTGGCGGCGCGATCCGGCGGGCAAATGGGCGCTTTCGGCGGCGAGACTGGCGCAGCTTTGCACGCTGCAAGCCCAAATTCTGACCGACGCCGCCCTCTTGGTGGCCCCCGGGGGCGTGTTGGCCTATGCCACCTGCTCGTTGCTGGACGCCGAAAATGCCGACCAGATCACAGGCTTTGTGATGCGCAATCCGGGCTGGTCGTCGATATTGCAACGCCGCTTTACCCCGCTGGACGGCGGGGATGGGTTTTACGTTGCCCTATTGACGCGAGTTTAACATTGACGCGAGTTTAACCAAAACTTACACAACCCATACGGGTTTTTTGTGCTTTCTTGCCGGGGGTTAAGCCTGTCTTAACGAATTGCCTGCCGTAATGGGGCAAGACGCAGCCGGATCGGAGATGCAGGTGGCCAAAAACCCGTCAGACCTAAGCCAGGTGTTCGCCCCCGCGCGCGCGCCGCGGTCGGGCCTGTTCTTGCTGGTGGCGGCGGCGCTGGTCTGCTTTGCTATGGCGGGGCTGGCGACGGACCGGCTGCAGCAACTTGGCTTTGCCACGGCGGGCGTTACCTGCCTGTGCATGATTGTGGTGCAACGCGGCCGGATCTGGCTGGCTAAACGTCAGAATGCGCAGTCTGAACAGCAGCTTGCGCAACTGGTCGATCACGATGCCGCACCCTGTTTCACCACCGATGGGCTTGGCGAAATTCAGTTTCAGAATGCCGCCGCGCGCACGCGGTTCAATGCCCGCGATGGCAGCACGCTGATCCTTGCGCTGAAGGATCATTTCGCATCACCCGCCGCGGTGCTTTTCCGGCTACAAAGCCGGGCGGCAGCCGGGGGGGCTGCGCGCGAAGATGTGGTCACCCGGCGCGGCCATTTGCGCCTGTCGGTGCATCATCTGGTCGCGGGGCGCTATCTGTGGCGGCTGGAAGAATTTGTGGACCGCACCACTGCGGGCCGCGGCGCCGAACAACTTAGCCTGCCGATGCTGACCGCCAACAAGGCGGGTGTGGTTTTGTTCACCAATGAGGCGATGCGCCGCTTGCTGGGGGGGCGCCCCAAACGGCTGGACCGGATTTTTACCACCCAAAACCTGCATTCGGGCGAAGAAGTCGAAGTCAGTGCAGCCACGGGCCGGGTGCGGGCCATTCTGGCAGAAATTGAAGGCAGCGCAGAGCGGCGCGAAATTTATCTGCTGCCGGTGTCTACACATTCCGGCACCGAATCGGTTCTGGCGGATTTTGAACATTTGCCGGTGGCTTTGATGAAATTTGCCCCCGACGGCAGCCTGCGCATCGCCAACCGCGCCGCGCGCGAGACGCTAAAGCTTGCAGATGCCGCCACGCCGCTGTTTCACGATTTGTTTGATGGACTGGGCCGCCCGGTGGCCGATTGGCTGGCCGACGTCGGATCAGAACGCATCCCTGGCGGATCCGAAGTGCTGTGCGCCCGCAGCACCGGGGCCGAGGTGTATGTTCAGGTCACCTTGCGCCGCATTGTGGATATGGGCCGGCCCGTGGTTCTGGCGGTGTTGCAAGACGCAACCGCGCTGAAAACGCTGGAAGCGCAGTTTGTCCAAAGCCAGAAAATGCAGGCAATCGGCCAACTTGCGGGCGGTGTTGCGCATGATTTCAACAATTTGCTGACGGCGATTTCGGGTCACTGCGATCTTTTGTTGCTGCGCCATGCCAGCGAAGCACCTGACTATGCCGACCTGATCCAGATCCATCAAAACGCCAACCGCGCCGCAGCGCTGGTCGGGCAGCTGCTGGCGTTTTCGCGCAAACAAACGCTGAAACCGGAACGGCTTGACCTGCAGGATGTGCTGTCTGATCTGGCGCATCTGCTGAACCGTCTGGTCGGCGAACGGGTCAAACTGCGGCTGGCGCATGCGCCCGACCTCGGCCATATCCGCGCAGATCGGCGCCAATTGGAACAGGTGCTGATGAACCTTGTGGTCAACGCCCGCGATGCCATGCCCGAAGGCGGCACCATCCGCATCGACACCGAAGCCTTGACGCTACGCGACGACATGCGGCGCGACCGCGCGCTGGTGCCCGCAGGGGATTACGCCCTGATCCGGGTGGTCGATCAGGGCTGCGGCATTCCAGAGGATTGTTTGCAAAAGATATTTGAGCCGTTCTTTACCACCAAGAAAGTCGGTGAAGGCACCGGTCTTGGCCTGTCGACGGCTTACGGCATCGTCAAACAATCGGGTGGTTTCATCTTTGTCGATTCTACCGAAGGCGAGGGCAGCGTTTTTCAGGTCTATTTCCCGATCAACACCGCGCCAGAGGTGCAGCCCGATCTGGTGATGACCGCGCCGAAATCGGTGATCATGCGTCAGGGCGAAGGCGTGGTGTTGCTGGTTGAAGACGAAGCCCCGGTGCGCGCCTTTGCCAGCCGGGCGCTGCGCCTGCGCGGCTATACCGTGCTTGAAGCCGAAAATGCCGAAGAGGCGCTAAAAACGCTGGAAGATCCGAACCTTGCGGTGGATCTTTTTGTCACCGACGTGGTGATGCCCGGCATGGATGGCCCATCCTGGGTGCGGCTGGCACTGCAAAACCGGCCCAATGTGAAGGTAATCTTTGTCTCGGGCTATGCCGAAGAAGCGCTTTCCGAAGGTCAGGCCCGCATTCCGAATTCGGTATTTCTACCAAAGCCGTTTTCGTTGAACGACCTGACAGCAACCGTTCAAGGCCAGCTGCATTAGGCAAAACGACGAGCTGGCCGCCACCTGCAATTAATTTTAGCCAAATCGGAAATAATCCGGCGTCTGGGTGCAATTCCTCTGGCCCAGCTAACGATTTGTTAACGGTGAATGGCAAATACTAAGGGCAGGAAAGCAGATAAAATGTTCTTGTTTTGTTTTTACAATATGGTAAACAAATCAGGAACAAACACCTAATTGCCGCCCGCCCGCGGCTGTGAAATAAAGGGGAATAAAATGGCTGCGGCAAACGTCCTAGAGCTGAACGGAAAGCGTGAAATGGATAAGGCAAAAGCGCTGGAAAGCGCTCTGGCACAGATCGAACGGCAGTTCGGCAAAGGCTCGATCATGAAGCTGGGCTCGGACAATGCCATCATGGATATCGAGGCCACATCGACCGGGTCGTTGGGGCTGGATATCGCTTTGGGCATCGGCGGGCTGCCGCAGGGGCGGATCATCGAAATTTACGGCCCGGAATCGTCGGGCAAAACCACGCTGACGCTGCACGCGGTGGCCGAAGCGCAGAAAAAAGGCGGCGTCTGCGCCTTTGTCGATGCCGAGCACGCGCTTGATCCGCAATATGCCAAAAAGCTGGGCGTGAATCTGGACGAGCTGTTGATCTCGCAGCCTGACACGGGTGAGCAAGCGCTGGAAATCGTTGACACATTGGTGCGCTCGGGCGCGGTCAGCCTGATCGTGATCGATTCGGTGGCGGCTTTGGTGCCGAAATCGGAAATCGAAGGCGATATGGGCGACATGCAGATGGGCAGTCAGGCGCGTTTGATGAGCCAGGCCATGCGTAAACTGACCGGCTCGATCGGCAAATCAAACTGCATGGTGATTTTCATCAACCAGATCCGGATGAAAATTGGCGTGATGTTTGGCAGCCCGGAAACCACAACCGGCGGCAATGCGCTGAAATTCTACGCAAGTGTGCGGCTGGACATCCGCCGCATTGGCGCCATCAAAGACCGCGACGAAGTGGTTGGCAACTCGACCCGGGTGAAAGTGGTGAAAAACAAGGTCTCACCACCGTTCAAAGAGGTAGAGTTTGACATCATGTATGGCGAAGGCATCTCGAAGGTTGGCGAATTGGTCGATATCGGGGTCAAGGCGGGCGTGGTCGAAAAATCGGGCAGTTGGTATTCCTACGGCGATGAACGGATCGGACAGGGCCGCGAGAATGCAAAATCCTTCCTGAAACAAAACCCCGGTGTCGCCCAAGAGATTGAGGATAAGATCCGCGCCGCCAACGGGCTGGATTTCACCGCAAAATCCGAAGACAGCGCCATTATCGACGATTGATCCTTGATCAGGTGATTGAATTTAAGGGCCGAAAGCAGATGCTTTTGGCCCTTTTTCGTATCCGGCCCGCATTGGCGTTTACAGCCCCCGAATGCGCGGCTAAACCCACACCAATGACAATTCCTTGCCTTTTGGGGGCCTAACTATGCCGTCTTTGAACGACATCCGCTCTACTTTCCTCGATTTCTTTGCCCGCAATGGCCATAAGGTGGTCGACAGCTCGCCTTTGGTGCCGCGCAATGATCCGACGCTGATGTTTGCCAATTCCGGCATGGTGCAGTTCAAGAATTGTTTTACCGGGGTTGAAACCCGCGACTACAAACGCGCCACCACGGCGCAAAAATGCGTGCGCGCCGGTGGCAAACACAATGATCTGGACAATGTCGGCTATACCGCCCGGCACCACACGTTTTTCGAAATGCTGGGGAATTTCAGCTTTGGCGACTATTTCAAGGCCGAAGCGATTGCCTTTAGCTGGGAGTTGCTGACCCGCGATTTTGGCATCAACGGCGACAAGCTGTGCGTCACAGTCTATCACACCGATGATGAGGCGGCGGGCCTGTGGAAAAAAATCGCCGGTCTGCCTGACAGCCGCATTATTCGCATTCCCACCGATGATAATTTCTGGCGGATGGGCCCGACCGGGCCCTGCGGTCCATGCACCGAGATTTTTTATGATCACGGCGAGCATATCGCAGGTGGCCCGCCGGGCAGCCCGGACGAAGACGGCGACCGCTTTATCGAGGTTTGGAACAATGTGTTCATGCAAAATGAACAGTTCGCCGATGGCAGTCTGCGGCCATTGGACATGCAGTCGATTGATACCGGCATGGGGCTGGAGCGGATTGGCGCACTTTTGCAAGGCAAACACGACAATTACGACACCGATGTGATGCGCGCGCTGATCGAGGCGTCGGCGCATGCCACCAGTTCCGACCCGGACGGCGCGGGCAAGACCCACCACCGGGTGATCGCGGATCATTTGCGCTCGACCAGTTTTTTGATGGCTGACGGGGTGATGCCCAGCAACGAAGGGCGCGGCTATGTTTTGCGCCGGATCATGCGGCGCGCCATGCGGCATGCGCATATGTTGGGCGCGCAAGACCCGGTGATGCACAAACTTGTGCCGGCTTTGGTGCGCCAGATGGGGGCGGCCTACCCTGAATTGGGCCGCGCGCAAGCGATGATCGAAGAAACCTTGCGGCTTGAAGAAACCCGGTTTCGCACGACGCTGGACCGGGGTTTGCGGCTTTTGGATGATGAATTGGCCCGTATTCCGGAGGGATCGGCCCTGCCGGGGGCGGCGGCGTTCAAGCTTTATGACACCTACGGTTTTCCGCTTGATCTCACTCAGGATGCACTGCGCGAACAGGGGCGGCTGGTTGATGTTGCAGGATTTGAAGCGGCGATGACCGAGCAGCGCGTCAAAGCCCGCGCGGCCTGGGCGGGCACGGGTGAGACAAAAGATGCCGCGATCTGGTTTGAGTTGGCGCAAGACAAGGGCGTGACCGAGTTTTTGGGCTATGACACCGAGGTCGCCGAGGGCCAAATATTGGCCGTGGAGCAAGGCGGGGCCGCGATAGCGCGGGCAAAGGCCACCGATTTGGTGCAGATCGTGGTCAACCAGACGCCGTTTTACGCCGAAAGTGGCGGGCAGGTTGGCGACAGCGGCGTGATTGAAACCGCAACTGGCGTCGTCGATATCACCGATACCAAAAAATCTGCCGGCGTCTTCTTGCATGTGGGCACGGTGCGTGACGGCGTTATTGAGCCGGGGCAGGCGGCGAAATTAACCGTGGCTGCCACGCGTCGCGGCGCCATTCAGGGCAACCATTCGGCGACTCATTTGCTGCACGAAGCGTTGCGGCGTGCGTTGGGCGATCACGTCGCACAGCGCGGATCGTTGAACGCCGCCGACCGGCTGCGGTTTGATTTCAGCCACGGCCATGCGCTGACCGCCGCCGAGCAGGTTGCGGTTGAAGCCGAGGTGAACGGCTTTATCCGGCAAAATACCCCCGTCGAAACCCGGATCATGACGCCCGACGATGCCCGCGCTTTGGGGGCGCAGGCGCTGTTTGGCGAAAAATACGGCGACGAAGTGCGGGTGGTGTCGATGGGCGTGTTGCCGGGATCGGCAAAGGGGGCCGATGGGCAAACCTACAGTCTGGAATTGTGCGGCGGCACCCATGTAACCCGCACCGGCGATATCGGTGCCTTCGTGATGCTGGGCGATCAGGCGTCCAGTTCGGGGGTGCGCCGTATTGAGGCGCTGACCGGGCAGGCGGCGCTGGACCATTTGCGCAGTCAGGATCAGCGGTTGGCAGAAGTGGCCACCGCGTTGAAAACCCAGCCGGGCGATGTTCTGGACCGGGTGCGCGCGTTGCAAGACGAACGCCGCGCTTTGGCCAACGAAGTGGCGCAACTGCGGCGCGACCTTGCAATGGGTGGCCGCGGCACAGCACCAGAATCCAATGAAATCAACGGTGTAAAGCTGATTATTAAAGTGCTTTCGGGCGTGTCGGGTAAGGATTTGCCGGGGTTGATTGATGAGATGAAGGCGCAGATCGGGTCGGGCGCTGTGGTTTTGATCGCGGATACCGGCGGCAAACCGGCGGTTGCGGCAGGGGTGACAGCGGATATGGTGGACCGGATTTCGGCGGTCACGCTGGCCAAGGCGGCGGTCGAGGCATTGGGCGGCAAAGGCGGTGGCGGGCGCGCCGATCTGGCCCAGGGCGGCGGCGCGGATATTGCGCTGGCAGATGCTGCAATTGCGGCGGTTCATGCCGTATTGGGGGCCTGATATGCCAACCGCGTTGTGGATCGGCCATGTCACCGTCAGCGATGCCGAAGCCTATGGCAAATATGCCGTGTTGGCCGGGCCAATCATCACAGCCCATGGCGGGGTGTTTTTGGCGCGGGGCGGGCGCTATGTGCAACTGGAAGGCCAAAGTCGCGCCCGCAATGTGGTGGCGCGGTTCCCGTCGTTAGAGGCAGCGGTCGCCTGTTACAATTCGCCCGAATACCAAGCCGCCGCCGCGCATGCCAAGGGCGCGTCGGTGCGGGATTTGATGGTTTTGGAAGAAGTCTAGCGCCGCCCCGGACATGATCCGGGGCCTTGTGCAGCGGGGATGACAGAGGCCCCGGGTCAAGCCCGGGGCGTGACAGCCATTACCCGCAGGGTGTGACAGCCATTACCCGGCGCGGCTTTGGCGTTTACGCTCGTTCGGGTCGAGGAACCGCTTGCGCATCCGCACCGATTTGGGCGTCACCTCAACCAGTTCGTCATCGTCGATATAGGCAATCGACTGTTCCAGTGACAGCTTGACCGGCGTGGTCAGGCGCACCGCCTCGTCCGTGCCAGAGGCCCGCACGTTGGTCAGCTGTTTGCCCTTCAGCGGGTTCACTTCAAGATCATTGTCGCGGTTATGCTCTCCGATGATCATGCCCTGATAAACCGGTTCTTGCACGCCGATAAAGAAATGGCCGCGATCTTCCAGCTTCCACATCGCGTAAGCTACTGAAATACCGCTTTCAATTGAAATCAGCACCCCGGCGCGACGCCCTTCGATCGGGCCTTTATGCGGCGCCCATTCGTGAAACACCCGGTTCAGAACCCCGGTGCCGCGCGTGTCGGTCATGAACTGACCGTGATAGCCGATCAGCCCACGCGACGGCACGTGTGCTATCAGGCGGGTTTTGCCGACGCCCGCGGGCTTCATTTCCACCAGATCGCCTTTGCGCGGCCCGGTCAGCTTTTCAATCACCGCACCCGAATATTCGTCGTCAACGTCAATGGTAACCTCTTCGATCGGCTCACACTTGACGCCGTTCACCTCTTGGAACAGCACCCGCGGGCGCGAAATCGACAGCTCGAACCCCTCGCGGCGCATGTTTTCGATCAGCACGCCCATTTGCAATTCGCCGCGCCCTGCCACTTCGAACGCATCGCCGCCCGGCGTGTCGGTGACCTTGATCGCGACGTTGATTTCGGCCTCTTTCATCAGGCGCTCGCGGATCACGCGCGACTGCACCTTGTTGCCTTCTTTGCCAGCCAGCGGGCTGTCATTAATACCAAAAGTGATGGAAATCGTTGGCGGATCAATGGGTTGCGCGGGCAGGGCGGTGTCCAGATCCAGTGCACACAACGTGTCGGCCACGGTGGCCTTCGACATGCCGGCCAAAGTGACGATATCGCCCGCTTCGGCCACATCAATCGGCGTCATCACCAAACCGCGATACGCCAGCACTTTGGAGACGCGGAATTGCTCGAGCTTGTCGCCATCACGCGACAGCGCCTTGATGGTTTCGCCCGCGCGCAAGGTGCCAGCCTCGACCCGGCCGGTCAGAATGCGGCCGATGAACGGATCGGCCGACAGCGTGGTTGCCAGCATCTGAAACGGCTCGGCCCGGCGCGACACTTGCGCAGGCGCGGGCACATGGCGGATCACCAGATCATAAAGGGCTGCCAAATCCTTGCGCGGCCCGTCAAGTTCAACGTCGGCCCAGCCAGAGCGGCCCGATGCATAAAGCACCGGGAAATCCAGCTGATCATCATCGGCGCCCAGATTGGCAAACAGATCGAACACTTCGTTCAGCGCCCGGCTGGGTTCGGCGTCGTGTTTGTCAACCTTGTTCAGCACCACGATGGGGCGAAGGCCCAAAGCCAGCGCTTTGGCGGTGACGAATTTGGTTTGTGGCATCGGGCCTTCGGCGGCGTCCACCAGCAAAACCACACCGTCCACCATCGACAAAATCCGCTCAACCTCGCCGCCGAAATCGGCGTGGCCGGGGGTGTCCACGATGTTGATCCGGTGCCCTGCCCATTCCAGCGACGTGCATTTGGCCAAAATCGTAATGCCGCGTTCGCGTTCAATGTCATTGCTGTCCATCGCGCGTTCAGACACCGCCTGATTTTCGCGGAACGAGCCGGATTGCTTTAGCAGTTCATCCACCAAAGTGGTTTTGCCATGGTCAACGTGGGCGATGATGGCAATGTTACGAAGCTCCATCGGGAGGTATCACTTTCGGTTATGTCAGAAGTTGCACAGCCCATACAGCGGGTATGGCCGATTTGCCAGAGCAATCGACGCAAGGTTCCGGCGGGTCTAGGGGTGATGGGGGCCAGAGGTCAGGCGGGTGGGGTCAGGCGGGCCAGAAAGCCGAACCGGTCGGCCAGTTCGGGGTCTGAGGTGCCGCCAATCACCGGTTTCCAACGTTCGGTTTGCGCCACGCGGGAATCGTTAAAGGCGTGAACCGAACGCACAAACATCGCGGGCCCGTTGAATGGCACGCAGCCTGCCATTTTGGGGGCGGACAGATGGTTGATGGCCAGAATATTGGGGGCAGTGATCGCATCCACCATCGTCAGCCCCAGATTGATAAAGGGATAGCGGTGTTGAAACACTTGGGGATCATATGGATTTTCGCCCGAAAACACCAAGCCATAGCCGCGGCTGAACGACAGATAATGACAGGCCCCCCCCGGCGCGAATGCGCCGCAGGCGGCCGCCGCCGTCAGCTTTTCTGCGACGCTTGCGATGAAATCACTGGCCAGCCCGTCATCATCATCCAGCACGATCTGCACAACACAGTCGCCAAGGCCCTTGCGCTGCATGAAAATGCGCAGATATTTCCGCGCGTTGCCAATGGGTTGCCGGTCAATGGTAAACTTGTCCGCCGGATAGGCCGCAGCGCAAATCGCGGTTAGCCTTTGCAATGCCCAGTCGGGCAACACATCGCTGGTCAGAATATAGTGGTGAAAGTTCAGGTCGGTTTGTGCCACCAGCGAGGCAATGGTGATCTTTTCAAACAGCCACAGCCGCAGGGCCAGCCGGGCAGGATCAAACAGGGTTTTCTCGCGATCCTCGACCGCCAGCTTCCAGCCTGAATTTCCAATAAAGGAAAAGCGGGTGATGATCAGATTGGGCAGGTTGGCAGGATTACCGGGCAACAAGGGCCTCTTTTGGCAACGGAAAGGCGGCGGCGCGCCCCAGCGGACAAGGGCCGCAGGTTGAAGTCGTATCAACCCCGCGCTGTATTCGCCAGTCTAAACTGCACTGATCAAGGGGGAATGCCAAGGCGAGCCGGACCCCGCAGGGGTGGGGGGGGGCGGCGGCCAAGGCCCGGCTGACCCTGTCATAGGAGCCGCTGAAACCGGCGCGGGCATGGCGGGCCAAAACACCCGCCACGCCCGCCCGATCAGCCTGCCAAAGCCTTGTTCAGATATTCATCGACCTTTTCCAGATAGCCCATCGTGGTCAGCCATTTCTGATCGGGGCCAACCAACAGCGCCAGATCCTTGGTCATATGGCCGTCCTCGACCGTATCAACGGTCACCCGTTCCAGCGTTTCGGCAAACCGCAGCAGGGGGGCGTTGTCGTCCAGCTTGGCGCGATGCTTCAACCCGCCGGTCCAAGCATAGATCGAAGCCACAGAATTGGTCGAAGTGGCCTTGCCCTTTTGGTGTTCGCGGAAATGCCGGGTGACGGTGCCATGCGCGGCCTCGGCCTCAACAATTTTGCCGTCCGGCGTCATCAGCACCGATGTCATCATGCCAAGCGACCCGAACCCTTGCGCCACCAGATCAGACTGCACATCGCCGTCGTAATTCTTGCACGCCCAGACATAGCCGCCCGCCCATTTCATCGAGCTTGCCACCATATCGTCGATCAGACGGTGTTCATAGGTGATGCCTTTTGCTTTGTAGGCACCTTCAAATTCTTCTTCATAAACCTTTTGGAACAGATCCTTGAAGCGGCCATCATAGGCCTTGAGGATGGTGTTCTTGGTCGACAGATATACCGGCCAGCCCAGATTGAGGCCATAGTTCAACGAAGCGCGGGCAAAATCCGTGATGCTGTCATCAAGGTTATACATGCCCATGTAAACGCCCGACGACGCGGCGGTGTAGACGTCTTTTTCGATCACCGTGCCATCGTCGCCGACAAACTTCATCGTCAGTTTGCCCGCGCCCGGAAAGCGGAAATCGGTGGCGCGGTATTGGTCGCCAAAAGCGTGGCGGCCGATGACAATCGGTTTGGTCCAGCCGGGCACCAGACGCGGCACGTTGCGGCAAATGATCGGCTGGCGGAAAATCACCCCGCCCAAGATGTTGCGGATGGTGCCGTTCGGGCTTTTCCACATCTGTTTCAGGCCAAATTCTTCGACCCGCGCCTCATCCGGGGTGATCGTCGCACATTTCACGCCAACGCCGTATTTCTGGATCGCATGGGCAGAATCAATGGTGATCTGATCATTGGTGCGGTCGCGTTCCTCGATGCCCAGATCGTAGTATTTCAGATCAAGATCAAGGTAGGGCAGGATCAGCTTTTGCTTGATGAAATCCCAGATGATGCGGGTCATCTCATCGCCGTCAAGTTCGACGACGGGGTTCGCTACCTTAATCTTGGTCATGTCGGGCCCTTTTGCAATGCTGGCTGCGGTTCTCTGTGCAATACGTGAAAACAAGGGGGATGGGAAGATGGTATACGAAGGTATACTGTAATCAGGGCCCGCCAAAATACGCCGCGGTCCTTGCCTTGACCCAATCCCACAGCCGCGGCGCGCCGCGGGCGATTTTGCTGCCGACGCGCGATTGCAGCTGATCGGCGGTGACGTTGTATTCCACCCACGTGCCGCCACCCGATTGCAGGTTGGCCAGCACCGGCTGCACCCGGTCCAGCGCTTTGGCGAAAATGGCGTCGGGGGTTTCGGCCGCTTCAAATTCATCCCAGATCGCACGCAGATCATCGCGCTGATCGGGGGGCAGCAGGCCGAATATCCGGGTAGCAGCGCGGGCTTCGGCGGCGATGGTTTCGGCACTGGCATGCGCCAGCCCGTTTGCCGCATGAATTGGCACATCGCCCACGTCAATTTCCACCAGATCATGCACCAACAGCATCTTGATCACCCGGTTGATATCAACCCCCGGTTCGGCCTGATCGGCCAAAACCAGCGCATAAAGCGCCAGATGCCAGGAATGTTCGCCCGAATTTTCGCGCCGCGATCCATCGCACAGGGTGGTTGCGCGCAGCACGGATTTCAAACGGTCCGCTTCGTTCAGAAAGGCAAATTGCTGATCCAGCCGCCCGGTCAATGCCCGCCGCCGCTGTCCATATGAATTTTCGGCCCGTCGCGACCTTCGCGTTTGGCCTTGAGCGCCGCTTCCATAAAGGCACGGCCGCGCTTTTCGGCAACGCGCACCCGGTAGGCGGTCAGAAACGCCTCTTGCATGGTGGGCGAGGCATCCAGCAACACTTTGGACACCTTGTCAAAGAACCGCTCGTCGCCCAATTCCTCCATCGCCGCGATCACCTCGCGGGCAAGCTGATCGCCCATATCATCCAGCACCGACATCAGCGTGTCACTTCGGTAAGGCGGCGTTTGACATAGGTGGAAACCGTGTCGATCATCGGTTTCATGTGGGCTTCGTCGTCTTTGAAAAAGTGATCGGCGCCTTCGACTTGCGTATGGGTGATGGTGATGCCCTTTTGTTCGTGCAGTTTGTTCACCAAAGTGGTGGTATCTTTGGGCGGCGCCACCTTGTCGGCAGTGCCATTGATGATCAGACCCGACGCCGGGCAGGGCGCAAGAAAGCTGAAATCATACAGGTTCGCCGGTGGGGCCACCGAGATAAAGCCGGTGATCTCCGGGCGCCGCATCAGCAGCTGCATGCCGATCCACGCACCGAATGAAAAGCCCGCCACCCAGCAATGCTTGGCGTTCTGGTTCATTGATTGCAGATAATCCAAGGCGGATGCGGCATCCGACAACTCTCCGATGCCCATGTCATATTCGCCCTGACTGCGCCCGACACCGCGAAAGTTAAACCGCATCACGGTGAAACCCATGTTGTAAAACGCATAATGCAGGTTGTAGACCACCTTGTTGTTCATCGTGCCGCCATAGGCGGGGTGCGGATGCAGCACGATGGCAATCGGCGCGTCGCGTTCCTTTTGCGGATGGTAGCGGCCTTCAAGGCGGCCCTCGGGGCCTGCAAAAATAACTTCGGGCATATGCGTTCCGTGCCTTATTTCGCGAGCGCTTTGTTGACGAATTCGCTCGGACATCCTAGAACCATTCTAAAGTGCTGTCGCAAACCCTTGCGGCGGCACCCATGGACTGGGGTTTCAGTTAAGCGGACCAACCCTGAACGTCAATGGACTTGCATGGTGTGACGGGTGGGGGCGATGAAACTTTCGACCAAAGGACGCTATGCGATGGTGGCGCTGGCCGATCTGGCGCTGGCCAAGGGCGATGATCTGATGTCGCTGGCCGAGATTGCCAAGCGGCAGGACTTATCCTTGCCTTATCTTGAGCAATTGTTCGTCAAGCTGCGCCGCGCGGGACTGGTCGAGGCGGTGCGCGGGCCGGGGGGCGGCTATCGGTTGTCAAAAAACCCCGATGCGATCAGGATTTCCGAAGTGTTGCAGGCGGTGGAAGAAACCGTCGATGCGCTGCATACCGGGGCGGGGGCGTCGGGGGGGGTGTCGGGGACGCGGGCGCAAAGCCTGACCAACCGGCTGTGGGAAGGCCTGTCGGCGCAGGTTTATGTGTTTTTGCACCAAACCCGCCTGTCGGATGTGATCCGCAACGAAATGCACCCCTGTCCGGCGGTGCCTGCGTTGTTTGCCGTGGTGGATGATCTGTGATCGCGGGGTCGAAAAATCTTGACGAAAGATTTTTAGGGTGGGCTTTGCCCCCCCTCGGGGCATGGCCCCTCACCCCCCCAGAGTATTTTTACCAAAATGAAAGCGGTTTGGCATGACGCCGCGGATTTATATGGACTGGAACGCCACCACGCCGCTGCGCCCCGAAGCGCGCGCCGCGATGATTGCGGCCATGGATGTGGCGGGCAACCCGTCTTCGGTGCATGCCGAAGGCCGCGCGGCCAAAGGCCTGTTGGAACGCGCGCGGGCGGAATTGGCCCAAGCCTTGGGCGCGGACGGCGCAGATATTGTGTTTACGTCAGGTGCGACCGAGGCTGCGGCTTTGGCCTGCGCCGGGCGGAATTTGCACAGCGCCGCGGTGGAGCATGAGGCCGTGCTGGGATGGTGCGCCGCCGATCTGGCGGTGGATGCGGCGGGGCAGGTGGCGGTGGCAAATCCGGCACAAACCGCCCTGCAACTGGCCAATTCGGAAACCGGCATCGTGCAGACTTTGCCCCGGGGCTTGGCCGTCAGCGATCTGACCAGCAGTTTTGGCAAGCTGCCTTTGGCGTTCAACTGGCTGGGCTGCGAGATGGGTCTGGTGGCCGCGCACAAGCTGGGTGGGCCGAAGGGCGTTGGTGCGCTGGTGTTGCGGCGCGGCGTTGATTTTGTCCCGCACCTGCGCGGCGGCGGGCAGGAAATGGGGCGGCGTGCGGGCACCGAAAATCTGGTTGGCATCGCCGGATTTGCCGCCGCCGCAACTGCCGCGGCCCGCGATCTGGCGGCGGGGGTCTGGGACGAAGTGGCCGAGATTAGAAATATTCTAGAAATGGCATTGTCGGGCCTTGGATTCGCGACTATTTCGGTAGGATACGGAACGCGGCGGCTTCCCAACACCTTGTGTCTGATTGCGCCGGGCTGGAAGGGCGAAAGTCAGGTCATGGCAATGGATCTGGCCGGGTTTGCGGTATCGGCGGGCGCGGCCTGTTCCAGCGGCAAGTTGCGACCAAGCCGGGTTTTGACGGCCATGGGCCATACAGAGGCCTTGGCCGGTCAGGCGATCCGGCTGTCCATCGGCCCCGGTGTCAGCCGCGATCAGGTTTTGCGGTTCGCCGATATCTGGGGCCGTGACTATAGGCGCATCACCGCGCGTGTTGCGTGAATATGTGGGCGCAAGCCCTTGGGAATGATAGGATAAGCCATGACGGCATTGGATATCGAAGTGCGCGACGGGGTTGATCGGGAAACCATCGAAACCGTGCAAGCCATGGCGGGCAAGTATAAATACGGCTGGGAAACCGATATTGAAATGGACTATGCCCCCAAGGGCCTGTCCGAAGATATCGTGCGGCTGATTTCGTCAAAAAATGACGAACCGGAGTGGATGCTTGACTGGCGGCTGGCGGCCTACCGGCGCTGGGTGCTGCTGGAAGAGCCGCGTTGGGCGATGCTGAATTATCCAAAAATCGACTATCAGGATCAGTATTACTACGCCAAGCCCAAAAGCATGGCGGTAAAGCCGAAATCGCTGGCCGATGTGGACCCAAAACTGCTGGCCACCTATGCCAAGCTGGGGATCCCACTGAAAGAGCAGGCTTTGCTGGCGGGCGTCGAGGCCCCCGAGGGCGAGCGGCGGGTGGCTGTGGATGCGGTGTTTGATTCCGTGTCGGTGGGCACAACCTTCAAGGCCGAGCTGTTGAAAGCTGGGGTGATTTTTTGTTCAATATCAGAGGCTTTGCGCGAATATCCTGATCTTGTGCGCACATACATCGGCTCGGTTGTGCCGCAGTCGGACAATTACTTTGCCACGCTGAATGCGGCGGTGTTTTCGGATGGATCCTTTGTCTATATCCCCGAAGGTGTGCGCTGCCCGATGGAGCTGTCGACCTATTTCCGCATCAACGCCGAAAACACCGGTCAGTTTGAACGCACGCTGATAATTGCCGATAAAGGCAGCTATGTCAGTTACTTGGAAGGTTGCACCGCGCCAAAACGCGACACCCAACAGTTGCATGCGGCGGTGGTGGAGCTGGTGATTTTGGAAGATGCCGAGGTGAAATATTCAACGGTGCAGAACTGGTATCCGGGCGATGAAAACGGCAAGGGCGGTATTTTCAATTTCGTCACCAAACGCGCCGATTGCCGGGGCGACCGTGCAAAAGTGATGTGGACCCAAGTGGAAACCGGTTCGGCGATCACGTGGAAATATCCCAGCTGCATTTTGCGCGGTGATCACAGTCAGGGTGAGTTTTATTCGATCGCCATCGCCAACAATGCCCAACAGGCCGACACCGGCACCAAGATGGTGCATTTGGGCAAGAATACGAAATCTCGTATTGTTTCCAAAGGCATATCGGCGGGCCGGGCGCAGAATACCTACCGCGGTTTGGTGTCAATGCACCCCAAAGCGACCAATTCGCGCAATTATACCCAATGTGACAGCCTGCTGATCGGCGACAAATGTGGCGCGCATACCGTGCCCTATATCGAGGTCAAGAACACCTCAAGCCGGGTCGAACACGAGGCCACCACCAGCAAAGTCGACGAGGATCAGCTGTTTTACTGCCGCTCGCGCGGGATGGATGAGGAAGAGGCCGTGGCTTTGGTGGTCAACGGGTTTTGCAAAGAGGTACTGCAGGCCTTGCCAATGGAATTTGCCATGGAGGCGCAAAGTCTGGTGGCAATATCGCTGGAAGGCTCGGTCGGGTAGGGACGGTGCGACAATTTTCGCTTAAATCCAATCTTATCATATTGTTACACGGTGATCTTTATCTTGATCCGTGCAGCCTTGTCTTGATCAAAATCACGGTTGCTGCATGACTGATGCCACGCCTCTTCGCCCCAAATTAACCTTGCCTGCGGCCGAGGCGGCGGCGTTGCGTGCAAGTTATGCGCAGGCAAACGTTATTTTGGAATATGGCTCTGGCGGATCCACGGTTGTTGCGGCCGAATTGCCGGGCAAAGTGGTGTTTTCGGTGGAAAGCGATGCGGATTGGCTGGCCAAAATGCAGGCGTATTTTACCGCTTTTGAACCCGCATCGCCGGTGCATCTGCACTGGGGCGATATCGGTCCAACCCGCGCCTGGGGCCATCCAAAGAATGAGGCGGCTTTTCGAAAATGGCCGCATTATCCAATGTCTGTATGGGCCTTACCGGATTTTCTTCACCCGGATTTGGTCTTGATTGATGGCCGGTTTCGCGCGGCGTGCTTTCTGACCTGCCTGTTTCGCAGCAGCAAACCGATGACTGTGCTGTGGGATGACTATATCGACCGACCCTACTATCACCGGGTAGAAGATCTGGTGAAACCCGCCCAGATGATCGGGCGGATGGCCCGGTTCGACATCTTGCCGACCCCGTTGCCGATTGACCGATTGGCTTGGGTGATCGAAACCTATCTGCGCCCGAATTGATGCGCCCCAAATAGTCTGAAGGATAAAAAAATGCTGGAAATCAAGAACCTGCATGTGAAACTTGAAGAAGAAGACAAGATCATTTTGCGCGGTGTCGATCTGACAATCGGCGCCGGTGAAGTGCATGCGATCATGGGGCCGAACGGGTCAGGCAAATCGACGCTGTCTTATGTGCTGTCGGGGCGCGGCGGCTATCAGGTGACCGACGGGTCGGCGCTGTTGGCGGGTCAGGAATTGCTGGACATGGCCCCCGAAGAACGCGCGGCGGCGGGGCTGTTTTTGGCTTTTCAATACCCGGTAGAAATTCCGGGTGTCGGCAACATGACATTTTTGCGCACCGCGGTGAATGCACAGCGCAAAGCCCGCAATGAGCCGGAAATGTCAGCGGCAGAGTTTTTGAAACTGGTGCGGGCCAAGGCGAAAACCCTGAAAATCGACGCGGAAATGTTGAAACGTCCGGTGAATGTCGGATTTTCCGGCGGCGAGAAAAAGCGCAACGAAATTTTGCAGATGGCCATGCTTGAGCCCAAGATGTGCATCTTGGATGAAACCGATTCCGGGCTGGATGTGGATGCGATGAAGCTGGTGGCGGAAGGCGTGAATGCGCTGCGCGCGGCGGGGCGGTCGTTTTTGGTTATCACGCATTATCAACGGCTTCTGGATCATATTACCCCAGATTTCGTGCATATCATGGCCGCTGGCCGGATCATCAAATCGGGCGGGGCCGAATTGGCACTGGAGGTCGAAAACAACGGCTATGCCGATTTGTTGGCGGAGGGCGTCTGATGGGTTTGGCGCAAGCAAAACTTGATGTTTTGGCCGCACGGATTGCAGACCTGTCGTTTGAGGCGCCGGGTTGGTTGGGGGCTGCACGAAGTGATGCCTTGACCCGGTTAACCACGATGGGATTGCCTGCAAAGCGCGATGAATACTGGCGCTATACCAGTCCGACGGCGTTGCTTTCGGCGGCACCCAGTGCAGCTGTGGCGTTCAATCCGGGGGATGAGCCGGCCGCGTTTGATCAGATTGACTGTTTGAAAATCGTCTTTGTCGATGGTGTCTACGACGCGGCGGCGTCCGATGATCTGACCCAAGACGGTCTGCAGATCGAACGGCTGTCGCAGGTGCAGATCAGCCAAACCCATTGGGCCGCCGGTCTTTACGGCGTGCAAGAGGCGCTGGGGCAAACGCCGGTGGCGCGGCCGCTGGCGGCGTTGAATTCGGCTTTTGCGTCTGAGGGTGTGCTGATCCGGGTGACGGGCAAGGTTTCCAAACCGGTTTCTTTGATTTATCACCATAAATCAGAGGTTTCCGATGCAATCCTGCATCACTGCATTAAGATTGACCCGCACGCAAGCTTTACCCTGTTGGAAAGCGGTGCGGCGGCGGCGCGGTTGAACACGGTGATGGAAGTCGAGGTCAGCGATCACGGCCACTTCAACCATATCCGTCTGCAAGGCCGCGACCATGACCGCCATGCCGTAACGCATATCTTTGCCAACATCGGGCAGGGGGCGGCGTTCAAGTCCTTTACCTTGACGGCGAATGGCCGTCTGACCCGCAATGAGGCGGTGATTGATCTGGCGGGGTCGGACGCGTCGGCGCATCTGGCGGGGGCGGCCTTGGGGGACGGTGATTTTCACCAAGACGATACGGTTTTCGTCACCCATACCGCCGAGCGCTGCGAAAGCCGTCAGGTGTTCAAGAAAGTGCTGAAAAACGGCGCGGTCGGGGTGTTTCAAGGCAAGATTCTGGTGCGGCAAGGCGCGCAGAAAACCGATGGCTATCAAATAAGCCAGGCGTTGTTGCTGGACGGTGATCCGGCGCTGGGGGATGCCCAGTTTTTGGCAAAGCCAGAGCTGGAAATCTACGCTGATGACGTGAAATGCAGTCACGGCTCGACGTCGGGCGCGATTGACGAAACCGCGCTGTTCTATCTGCGTTCGCGCGGGGTGCCGGTGGCGCAGGCGCAATCGCTGTTGGTGCAGGCGTTTTTGGCCGAAGCGATCAATGAGATCGAAGACGCCGCCATTGCCGATGATATCCGCGCCCGGCTGGAAGGCTGGCTGCTGCGGCATGAGGGTTAAATGACCATTACCACCGATATTTTGCGGGCGTGGCGGCATCCGCGCGCTGTGATCCGGGAAAAATTGCGCGTCGGCGTGCGCGAAGACCGCGCCTTGGCGGTGATCATGGCGGCGGGGGCGCTGTTGTTTGTGGCGCAGTGGCCGATCCTGTCGCGGGCGGCGTTTCTGGATCCGGCCACACCGCTTGAGGCGCGGGTAGGGGGCGCGTTGATGGCCTGTCTGTTCGTTTTGCCGCTGCTGGCGTATTTTATTGCCGGGGTCAGCTATGGCATTGCCAAGTTGTTTGGCGGCACCGCTACCGCGTTTGGCGCAAGGCTTGCGTTGTTTTGGGCGTTGTTGGCGGTGACTCCGGCGATGTTGCTGCAAGGGTTGTTGGCGGGATTTCTGGGGCAGATCGCGGCGGTGATTGGCGTGCAACTGGCTGTTTTGGCTGGTTTTTTGTGGATATGGATATCAATGATGCGTGAGGCTGCACGCCATGGCGCTTGATTTCAAAACGCTGGTAATCGCGGCGCGTGACACGGTGCAGCAACCGCGTGCGGGCGCGCGGGCCGTGATTGATATGGGCCTGCCGATTTCCATTGGCGGCCTCGCCTTGGCGCTGATGGCGGTGGCCTCGGCGGTATTGGCGGCGCTGATGTATGCGGCGTTTCCGATCCCGCCTGACCCCACCGCGCCGCAAGTTGCAATGCTGGATCAGGTGATGGCCAATCCGCTGCAACTGGCGCTGGTGCAACTGATCTTGCTAAGCGTCGGTGCGTTTTTGATCTTTCGCATCGGGCGCGGTTTTGGCGGCGTTGGCAGTCTGGCCGATTCGGTGGCGCTGCTGGCGTGGTTGGAGTTCATCTTGCTGTTGCTGCAAGGCGCGCAAGTGTTGGCAATGGTGATATCCCCGCCAATGTCGCAAGCCATCGGGCTGTTTGGCTTTGTGATTTTCCTGTGGCTCTTGTCGAATTTTACCGCCGAGTTACATCGCTTTGCATCGGTGTTCACCACGTTTCTGGGCATCATCGCCGCGGTGATTGCTTTGGCCTTTGCCGCAGCGGTGGTGATCGCACTGATGATCGGGGGTCGGGTTCAATGAGTTATGACGTCACAGAAATTCGCGCGGATTTCCCAATTCTTTCGCGGCAAGTCAATGGCAAGCCCTTGGTTTACCTTGATAATGGCGCATCCGCCCAAAAACCCCAAGTTGTGATTGACGCGATGTCGCACAGCTATGCGCAGGAATATGCCAACGTCCATCGCGGCCTGCATTATCTGTCCAATCTGGCCACCGATCAGTATGAGGCGGTGCGCGGCAAGATGGCGCGGTTCTTGAACGCGGCCTCCGAACAGGAGATCGTGTTTACCTCGGGCGCGACCGAGGCGATGAACCTGATTTCCTACGCCTGGGCCGCGCCGCGCTTGCAGCCGGGCGATGAAATTGTGCTGTCGATCATGGAGCATCACGCCAATATCGTGCCGTGGCATTTGTTGCGCGAACGGCAGGGGGTGGTGCTGAAGTGGGTCGAGATCGACGCCAATGGCGATCTTGATCCGCAGGCGGTGCTGGCGGCAATCGGGCCGAAAACCCGGCTGATTGCGGTAACGCATATGTCAAACGTGCTGGGCACCGTGGTGGATATCGCGGCGATCTGCCAAGGGGCGGCGCGCCACGGGGTGCCTGTGGTGGTGGATGGCAGTCAGGCGGCGGTGCATATGGCGGTGGATGTGCAGGCGTTGGGCTGCGATTTCTATGCCATTACCGGGCACAAGTTGTATGGGCCATCGGGGTCAGGCGCGGTGTATATCCGGGCCGACCGGCAAGCCGAGATGCGCCCCTTCATGGCGGGCGGCGATATGATCCGCGAGGTTGGCCGCGATTTTGTCACCTACAACGATCCGCCGATGAAGTTTGAGGCAGGCACGCCGGGCATCGTGCAGCAAATCGGCCTTGGCGTGGCGCTGGACTATATGACAGGCGTTGGGTTGACCAATATCGCAGCACACGAGCGGGGTTTGCGCGATTACGCCCGCGCGCGTCTGGCGGGACTGAACTGGCTGTCGGTGCAGGGAAATTCGGCGGATAAGGCGGCAATCTTTTCGTTTACGCTCGATGGTCCGGCCCATGCGCATGATATCTCGACCGTGCTGGACAAACGCGGCATTGCGGTGCGCGCGGGCACCCATTGCGCAATGCCGTTGATGACGCATCTGGGGGTAGGGGCGACGTGTCGGGCGTCTTTTGCGATGTATAACACGCATGACGAAGTCGATGCGCTGATCTCGGCGCTGGAATTGTGCCACGATCTTTTCAGTTGATAAGGCGTTGCAGCGCGCGACGCTTGACGGTATACGAACCCACGTTGCACCCGTAGCTCAGCTGGATAGAGTGCTGCCCTCCGAAGGCAGAGGCCACACGTTCGAATCGTGTCGGGTGCACCATTTACCAAAGTCGGGGTCAGACAGGGGTGTTGGTAATTTGGTTGTGTCGTATATCTTATAATCAATAAAAAGTAATTACCGTTACAGAATTACCACATAAAGTGATTGACACAAAACATAGAGAAGGGGGAACCCCTTAGACCCCAAATGGACCCCAAGCGTTTCATCAAACGATCCGCCTAAAGGCCCCAAAAAATAACCCCTAAGTTGTGGGGGGGGAGTTCTCAGGGGGCGACATGCCCGCGCGCAAGCGAACAGAAACTGTGCAGGCACCGCCCCCCGAACCCCCCTAAACAACAGGGGTAAAAGCAATACTAGACGGGAACAAGCCGAAAAAATTGCAGAGCAGCGGACCGGGCTACGCCCGCCCTACGGGTAAATAGTCCTCTGCAAGGCCCGAAACCCCTAAGGGGTCCCTCGGGCCTACGCGCCAGCGCTTAGGACATCGAACCAGCATCGTGCCTCCGGCACCGGGACACCACGGCCACAGCGCAGAATAAACGCAGGGACAATGCTAAGAACGAAGAAATCACCGGCACCACGGCACATATGACCTTGAGGGACCGGAACCACCTTTGCGGCTATCAGCAGGCCGATCCTTACACCGAAGGTCTAAGGGCTTGAGATCAAGCGGCGCAGGGGTTGCCCGTTCGGGCTTTTTGACTTGCGACTTAACAGCCAACTGCGTCAAAGGAGCAGCCCGCAAAGAGACGGGCCGCTCAGGACGTTGATAAATAACGTCAGGAAGAGTTTCGGCCAACAGGGCGTTAGCACGAGAAACCCTAAAAGTATCCCGAACCGGGTTCCGATCTATCGGCCTGCTCCCGGAGAGCGGCGCTAATGAGACCTTGGAGGTGATCGGGGTTTGCACGGTAGAACGCTTCAAACGCTTTGTCATTGTCTTCAATCCCAAATAAAAGAGCGGCGAACCGACCGCATAAATCATCCTCATTCAGATCACTTTGAAAATGATCCTCATAAAGCAGGCAAGCCTGCACCTTAGAAAGCGACCTCGCGCTTTCGGCAAGACGCTCTGCAATAATCCGAAAAACATGTTCAGGAGGAACCGCAGCGCAAATATCGATAAACCGCTGACGCTCGAATTTATCGAAAGACTTCTGAACCCATTCACCCATGGAAGCCCGCATAGCGGGGTTGATGCAAATTGCGTTCATATAATCCCGGCGCGTAGCCCCTGTCATAAGATAGGAGCGGTCTTTCGACCCGCCGGGAGGAAGGTATTCAAAAGACGACGGCAAGGTGTTGAAATCAACAGCCAAAGCAGCCTTTTGAGCGAACCACGCAGCCCCCAGAGGAGGCTTTTTCGAGAGCGAAAACCAAGCGTTGTTCTTATCGTCAGACAAGAGATACTTGCAGACATAGCGCGCAGATCGCTCGGAAGCCGACCAATCAACGCTTATATGGCCATGCGGCCATTCGCGGACGTGGACCATCCGCTTAAGAGGTATATCGCGACAGAAAGGAGCATCGGAAGAACCAAACTCTGGCGCCACAGCGCCCTCAGGCAAAGGCTGGATATGTTCAAAAAATAACAGGGCATGAAAATGCGCCCGGCCTTTAAGTTCACCATATTCCCCTGCGACGAGATACCTAACTTTGTGACCCGCACGGCGAAGCAATTTGATAAACAACTGAAAATGGCGAGGCTGCAGCACCTTATCCGC
>JANPLZ010000052.1:0-11274 GCA_031422555.1 Cypionkella sp.
GGTACATCTTCGGCAAAGGCCCGCATCATGGGTTTGGGCCCGTCCGGATCGGTTATCCGCACAGATACTTCTTCATCCGTATTGGTCTTACATTTTGTGCCATAGCAAATCTTGTCGGGCATGCACCATACTTCATAAGCCATGGCGCGGGCGGGCAGCAGCACTGCGATCAGGATCAAAATCTTGTGCATATCTCAGCCCCCTAAGAAAGAACGGCGAACTTCGGGGTCGGCCAGCAAGGCTTGTCCGGTATCGGTAAAGCGGTTCGCGCCTTGCACCAGAACATAGCCTTTGTCCGCAATATCAAGTGCTTGGCGGGCATTTTGTTCCACCATCAGAATGGATATTCCGGTGCGGGCAATGCCGATGATGCGGTCGAACAACTCGTCCATGACAATCGGCGATACGCCTGCGGTCGGCTCGTCCAGCATCAAGACCTTGGGTTGCGTCATCAGCGCGCGGCCCACCGCAACCTGCTGGCGTTGCCCACCCGATAATTCCCCGGCCGCCTGATTGCGCTTGGCCTTCAAGATCGGGAACAGATCATAGACTTGCGCCATGGTATCGGCGATCTCGTCGGTGCGGATGAACGCGCCCATTTCAAGGTTTTCTTCCACCGTCATGGTGGTGAAGATATTGCTGGTCTGCGGCACAAACCCCATGCCTTTGCGCACGCGTGCTTGGGGCGACAGTTTGGTGATGTCTTCACCGTCCAGCAGCACCCGGCCACCGCGCAGGTTTAACATGCCAAACACCGATTTCATCGCGGTGGATTTGCCAGCACCATTGGGGCCGACGATCACCGCAATCTGGCCTTTTTCCACGGCGATGGTGCAGGAGTGCAAGATATCGACCGGGCCGTAGCCGCCGGTCATCGCCTCGCCGATCAGAAAGGGTTCAGCCATGGGCGGCCTCCTTCACCTTGTTCTTCAACCCGGTGCCCAGATAGGCCTCGATCACGCGCTCATCGTTTTTAACCTCGGCCAAGGTGCCTTGCGACAGCACTTTACCTTCGGCCATGCAAATCACCGGATCACAAAGGCGGCCGATGAAATCCATGTCATGCTCGATCACGCAAAACGTATAGCCGCGTTCGCGGTTCAATCGGATGATCGCATCGCCGATAGTGTTCAACAGGGTGCGGTTCACACCCGCGCCCACCTCATCGAGAAACACCATCTTGGCATCGACCATCATGGTGCGGCCCAGTTCCAACAGCTTTTTCTGCCCGCCCGAGATATTGCTGGCGCGTTGATCGGCCAGATGGGTGATGGTCAGAAATTCCAGCACCTCATCGGCCTTATCACGGATGCGGCGTTCTTCGGTGGCCACGGCACTGCGCCGGAAACACGCATTCCACAGACTTTCGCCCGACTGCGCATCGGGCACCATCATCAGGTTTTCGCGCACCGTCATGCTGCCGAATTCATGGGCAATCTGAAAGGTGCGCAGCAGACCCTTGCCGAACAGCGCGTGCGGGGCAAGGCCGGTAATATCTTCGCCGTCCATCAAAACACGGCCTGACGTGGGCGCAAGACGGCCCGCGATCACGTTGAACAAAGTGGTTTTTCCCGCACCATTCGGCCCGATCAAGCCGGTGATCGACCCGGTCTTGATGGTCAGCGATGCGCCATCAACGGCATGAAACCCGCCGAAATGCTTGTGCAGATCTTCGACAACAATCATCAGATTTCCCCCTGTAACCCGCCTCTTGTCAGCCAGACGCGGCTGCGGGCAGGTTTACCTGTGCAACGGCCCGGGGCGATGAACCCCGGGCCATGCGGTATCAGATCAGCTGGCGATCAACGGAACTTGATCGTCTCAAACTTGCCGCCTTTGACTTCGAACTCTTTATAGCGACCGGCACTTTCGCCCGCCCCCACAAGTTCCACGCCGGACGCGCCATCATAGTCGATGTCGGTGCCCGCCGCGATCAGCTCCAGCGCCTTGCCGATTTCACCGGGAAGGATCTTTTCGCCCGGTGCATTGGCGATTTCCATGATCTTGGCGGCATAGACCTTCGAGTCAGTTGACCCGGCGGCGTGCATCGCCAACATGATCAGCGCTGCCGCATCATAGGATTCCATTGAGTATGGCGAGGAAGCATCGAAGGGCACAGCGGCGGCTTTGCCCATTTCCAACAGCATCGCGGCACCAGCCGAATCCGACTGGGCAACCTGACCGTAGGACCCGTCCAGTGCCGGGCCAATGGCGACGGGCAAGTTGTCACCCACCATACCGCCGGGCAAACCGAACTTGGTGAACGCGCCGGAATCGAGCGAGGCTTGGATGATGCCCTTGCCGCCCTGATCAAGATAGCCCGCCACAACCAGCAGATCGCCGCCAGCCGCGGCCAAAGCGGCAACTTCAGCCGAATAGTCAGCCTTGCCATCTTCGTGTGCAGTGTTGATCGTCACAGCGCCGCCCTTGGCAATGAACGCAGCCGAGATGGATTCTGCCAGACCCTTGCCGTAGTCGTTGTTGGTATAGGTCAGCGCGATTGATTTCACGCCCTTTTCCATCAGAATGTCGGCCATCACTTCGCCTTCGCGCGCATCAGAAGGTGCTGTGCGGAAGAACAGACCGTCATCCTCGGCGGTGGACAGGGCAGGCGAGGTTGCTGACGGTGACACCATCGCGATGCCGTTCGGACGCGCCACGTTTTGCAGCACAGCGCCCGTTGCACCGGAGCAATCCGCGCCCATGATGCCTTTGACGCCATCAGCCGTCACCAGACGTTCGGCAGCAGTGGTGGCCGCAGCCGCGTCACCGCAAGTGCTGTCGGCGCGCACGGGCACAAACACCATGCCATTGGCGGCTTTGCCCGAAGCATTTGCCTCGGCCATCGCCATTTCGGCGGCATTGGCCATATGGCCGGTCAGCGATTCAATCGGGCCGGTAAAGCCGATCAGAATGCCGATCTTAACGTCTTCAGCCGAAGCTGCGCCGACCATCAGCGCAGTTGCTGCCGTGGCCAAAAGTAGTTTTTTCATTGTTAGCTCCCATGTTGGATCGCAATCCTGTCGGCGACCCTAATGCGGGCGTTTGAAAAAGGAAAGAACCTTGCAAGGCGGCCGCCGTTACGGATTAATTTTCCAAGATCGGCGATGAATTGCGGTGATTTTCCACCATGATCCCAAATGTTTCAGGCTTAAAGCATCGCAAAACGGAAACAGTGCCCTGTGCGGTGCGGCCCCCTCGGGGGGGGGCTGGTCTTGCCGCTAGGGGCCGGGGTGCGGCGGCTGATTCTATGGGAAAACGCCGATCAGATCGACAGCCGCACGCCAATGCCGGGGCTGCCAAGACCTTGTGATCCGCGTTCGCGGTAGGGCGTGGTGCTGTAATGGCTGCGATAGCATTTGGAAAAATGCGACGGGCTGGCAAAGCCGCAGGCCAGCGCCACGTTGATCACGCTCATATCGGTTTGCATCAACAGGTTGCGCGCCTTTTGCAGCCGCAACTCCATATAATACCGCTTTGGGCTGCGGTTCAGATAACGCCGGAACAGCCGTTCCAACTGCCGCGTGCTCATCCCTACTTCGTCGGCCAGATCGGCGGGCGACATCGGGTCTTCGATGTTGCCCTCCATCATCTGGATCACTTGGCTCAGTTTTGGGTGCCGCACGCCGATGCGGGTAGGGATCGACAGCCGCTGGGTGTCCTGATCGGTGCGGATGGTGGAATAAATCATGTGATCGGCGACGTTATTGGCAACATCCTCGCCGTGGTCGGACGCGATGATGCGCAGCATCAGGTCAATCGACGAAATGCCGCCCGCCGTGGACCAGCGGTTGCCGTCCATTACAAACACCGATTTGGTCAGATTGACCTGTTCAAATTCTTCGGCAAACCCGTCCTGATTTTCCCAGTGGATCGTCGCTTTTTTGCCATCCAGCAGCCCGGCTTTGGCCAGCGCATAAGACCCGGTGCACAGACCGCCGATGGCCACGCCCCGGCGCGACTCGCGGCGCAGCCAGCCGACAATGCCGCGGGTGGTGGTGCGTTGAATGTCGATGCCGCCGCACACCAGAATGATATCGTCGCGGTCCACCTCATCCAGCCCGAAATCCAGCCGGAACACCGCGCCGTTGGAACAGGTTTTCTCACCGCCGCCTTCACCGCACAGCGCCCAGGAATAGACCGGCTCGCCCAAGACGTGATTGGCCAGCCGCAACGGCTCTATCGCGCCGGCGAAATTGATCATGGTGAACTTATCAAGCAGCAGAAAAACAAAGCGGCGCGGGCTGTCGGTTTTGGCAACCAAGGTGGCTTTGCGCAAAGCAAGTGACATGATGCGACCTAATTGTGTCGGTAATGACGCTTGGATACAGCAAATGGCAGCCGCCGCAAGGGCAAACCCCGCCAAAACAGGGCCTTTGCCCTTTGCATTCCCGGATAATTTTTCTATACCGCCAGCCTAAAGCAGATACGCAAGGGAATGCCCGATGACCAAGGGATGGACGAAATCGGATTGGCGCGCCAAACCGCGGGTGCAAATGCCGGATTACCCGGACGCATCCGCTTTGCGCGCAGCCGAGGCGCAGCTGGCAAAGTATCCACCGCTGGTGTTTGCGGGCGAAGCGCGCAAGCTGAAAAAACAACTGGCGCTGGCCGCCGAGGGGCGCGCGTTTTTGCTGCAAGGCGGCGACTGCGCGGAAAGTTTTGCCGAATTTTCCGCCGATAACATCCGCGACACCTTTCGCGTGATGCTGCAAATGGCCGTGGTGCTGACCTACGGTGCCAAGGTTCCGGTGATCAAGGTGGGCCGCATGGCCGGCCAGTTTGCCAAACCGCGATCGGCCCCGACCGAGATGATCGACGGCGTCGAATTGCCGTCCTATCGCGGCGACATCATCCACCGATTTGAAGCCACCGCCGAGGCCCGTCGCCCCGACCCGCAGCGCATGCTGGAGGCTTATACCCAATCGGCGGCCACCCTGAACTTGCTGCGGGCGTTCTCAACCGGGGGCTTTGCCGATATTCACCGGGTGCATTCGTGGACGCTGGGCTTTGCCGAACATGACAAGGCCGAACGCTACCGCGAAATCTCGAACCGCATTTCGGATGCGCTGGATTTCATGGCGGCGGCGGGCGTTGACAGTTCCACCTCGCACCAACTGGCCACCGTTGATTTCTATACCAGCCACGAATCCTTGCTGTTGGAATATGAAGAGGCGCTGTGCCGGGTAGACAGCATCACCGGGCTGAACGTTGCAGGGTCTGGCCATATGATCTGGATCGGCGACCGCACCCGGCAGCCCGATGGCGCGCATGTCGAATTTGCCCGCGGCGTGCTGAACCCGATCGGTCTGAAATGCGGCCCGACCACCACGGCGGACGATCTGAAAGTGCTGATGGCCAAACTTAACCCCACGAATGAGGCCGGGCGCCTGACCCTGATCGCGCGCTTTGGTGCGGGCAAAGTAGGTGACAACCTGCCACGCCTGATCAAGGCCGTGCAGGAAGAGGGCGCTGCGGTTTTGTGGTCTTGCGATCCGATGCATGGCAACACCATCAAGGCGGCCTCGGGCTATAAAACCCGGCCTTTCGAGTCTGTGCTGCGCGAAGTGCGCGAGTTTTTCCAGATCCACAGCGCCGAAGGCACCATCCCCGGTGGCGTGCATTTCGAGATGACGGGCCAGGATGTCACCGAATGCACCGGTGGTTTACGCGCGGTCACCGACGAAAACCTGTCAGACCGCTATCACACCGCCTGCGATCCACGGCTGAACGCCAGCCAGGCGCTGGAACTGGCGTTTTTGGTGTCGGAAGAGCTGTCACGCCAACGCGACGCCAGCCGCCGCGTGGCGCTGTAGCTGGAAATTCAGCAGGCCCCGGAACCTGTCCGGGGCCGCGCTGCAAGTGCCTGAAATTCAGGTCATCTTTCGGTTCATTTTGGCGCAACTGCTGCACGGGGGGCGTCCTGTTCGGCTTGCGCTTGGGGCTGACCTGATTGGCGCGTCCTATCTGTCAGAGTGTGCCCCCCCCAGTTTGTAGCGTGCGCCCTTTTAATCCTGCGAATGCACCAGCCGCAAATGTGGCTTGCCGCGCGGTGGCGGTGGCAGGTAGGTCACCGCACTTTCGGCAAAGCTGTAATCACGCGAAACTGCAGGGGCCGCACTGGGTGCTGCAAGTGGTTCGCGCACCAGACCCGCCACACCAAAGCGGCGCGGCATCCGTCCGATGGTTCCCACCGACGCCAGACACCCCAGCGCCAGACCCGGCTCGCCCGCCGATCCAATCAGCGGCAACAAGATCATCCGGGCCTCAAGGGCGGGTTTGCCGATGCCGCGCTCTGCCTCCAGCCAGATTTCCAGCGCCGACGGTGCGGCAAATACGGGTTCCAGCGCATCGGTGATCCGGGTGCGGGCGTTGGGTTCAAAGAGCGTGGTCAACGGCATGCCGCGCACATCCAACCCCATGATATCGTTGACATGCATCCCCGCCAGCCGGAACCGCGCCACCCCGGGTGCTATGCGTTCGATCAGGAACACGTTTTCCAACGCCTGGGCAATGCCGCGCGGATCAATCTGATCGCGCCGGGGCAGGCCGCCTGCAACGCGCAGCGCCTCCCAATAGCCGCGCACGGCCTGAATGGCGCCAAACCCCTGCTGTGGCCCAACCCCGCGCCCGTTTCCGAAATAGGTCAACATCACCGTGATCCTTGCCGCCTGTTGCGTGGCCCGTGTTACCGCCTATGGTTAAGACTGGCGCAACACCTGTTACCAATTCCTTAAACTACACCAAATAGGTGGCCTTTTGTGTAGAATCTCGGCAAATGGTAAATATCCGGACCCGCAACCGCGCGCCGCTGCAGGAGACCATGATGACCGTTTCGATGACCGGATTTGCCGCCGCCAAAGGCGAAGGGGCAGGCTATGCCTGGGCGTGGGATATCCGGTCGGTCAATGCCAAGGGCCTTGATCTGCGCCTGCGGCTGCCTGAATGGATCGACGGGTTGGAGGCTGCGGTGCGCGCCGATCTGGGCCGGGCGGTGCAGCGCGGCAATGTCAGCCTGTCGTTGAAACTGGCGCGAAACGGGGCCGAGGGTGGCGAAGGGCTGGCGGTGAATGCGGGGGTTTTGGGCGATGTGTTGCGCGCCTTGGCCGCTATCGAAGACGCGGCAATGGCCAGCGGGGTGACGCTGGGCCAGCCGACCAGCGCCGATGTGCTGGCGTTTCGCGGCGTGCTGGAAACCGCCGGCGCCGATCCTGATACAGCGCCGTTGCGCGCGGCCATCCTTGAAGGTCTGCCCGCCCTGATCGCCGACTTCCAAGCGATGCGCGCGGCTGAAGGAGCGGCTTTGGCGCTGGTGATTGCGGCCCAACTGGCGCAGATTGACGCGCTGACCCGCACGGCATCCGAACAGGCCGCCGCCCGACGTGACGCTGTGGCCGACCAGATGCGCGACGCCGTGGCCAAGGTTCTGGCGCAAACCGATGCTATTGACGAAGCCCGCCTTGCGCAGGAACTGGCGCTGATTGGCGTCAAGACCGATGTCACCGAAGAACTGGACCGGTTGCTGGCGCATGTCGAAGCCGCCCGCAGTCTGCTTGCAGGGCCGGGCCAGATCGGGCGCAAATTTGATTTTCTGATGCAGGAATTCATGCGCGAAGCCAATACCTTGTGTGCCAAATCGCAATCACTGGCGCTGACGCGCGTAGGACTTGACCTGAAGACGGTGATAGATCAGATGCGCGAACAAGTTCAGAACGTGGAATAGAACATGGCGCGGCGTGGAGTTTTGCTGATCCTGTCCTCGCCTTCGGGTGCGGGTAAATCGACGCTGGCGCGGCGTTTGATGGACTGGGATGCCAGCCTGAAATTTTCGGTCTCGGCCACGACGCGCGCGCCGCGCGACAGCGAAGTGGACGGGCGTGAATATTTCTTTGTCACCAAACCGCGCTTTGCCGCCATGGTGGCCGCCGGTGACATGCTGGAACACGCGGAAGTGTTTGAAAACCTTTACGGATCGCCAAAACCGCCGGTGGTTCAGGCGATGGAAAACGGCCGCGATGTGCTGTTTGATATTGATTGGCAGGGCGGCCAGCAGATCAAACAGGCGATGCGCGACGATGTGGTGTCGATCTTTATCCTGCCGCCGTCGATTGCCGATCTGGAGTCCCGCCTGCGCGGGCGCGGGCAGGATTCCGACAGCGTTATCGCGGCGCGGATGGCGAAAAGCCGCAGCGAGATCAGCCATTGGCCGGAATACGATTATGTATTGATAAATCAAGACCTTGCAACGGCTTTTGAAGAATTGAAATCAATAGTCATTGCCGAGAGGTTAAAGCGGGATCGTCAACCTGATCTGACCGGATTTGTCCGCGGCCTTAATCAGGAATTTGACCTTCGATGATTTATGCGCTGGATGGTATCGCCCCGCAAGTTGCCGCCGATGCCTGGGTGGCGGACACGGCGGTGTTGATTGGCCGGGTGGTGTTGGCAGCACAAGCCAATATCTGGTTTGGCGCGGTGTTGCGCGGCGACAACGAGCCGATTGTGATTGGGGCGGGATCAAATGTGCAGGAAAACGCCGTGTTGCACACCGATATGGGGTTTCCGCTGACCATCGGGGCAAGCTGCACGATCGGCCATAAGGCGATGCTGCATGGCTGCACCATCGGGGCGGGCAGTTTGATCGGGATGAACGCTTGTGTGCTGAACGGCGCGCAGATTGGCGCAGGTTGTCTGATCGGGGCGGGGGCGTTGATCACCGAAGGCAAGGTGATTCCGGATGGCAGTCTGGTGATGGGCAGCCCGGGCCGGGTGGTGCGGTTGCTGGACAGCGATGCGCAAATGCTGCTGTTGCAATCGGCGGATCGCTATTGCGCCAACGCGCGGCGGTTTGCCAAGGGGTTGCGTCAGATTTAGCGCCAGAGACACCCCATGAAAAAGGGGGCCAATCGGCCCCCTTACGGTCATAAGTGGTGAATTTCGGTATCCGCGGGATTAACCCCAGACGGCCTTGTGGGCGATCTGGTGGGCGTCCTCGGGGAAGATACCCAGATCAAGCGCGATGTAACGGGGCATGGCGGCAATCTCGTCACGGGTTTGACGATAAAGCGCGCGCTTTGCTGCGTTTGCACGGTAGTGGGCGATCATATTCAACATGGTTTTTCCTTTCATCTGCGATGGTTGGCCCGAATGGCTTTTCCCTTTCGCATAATCAGGATATGGTATTGCTGCAGATGCACACAACCAACAATGCCGCCTTGCAGCCATGCGTTTGGCGCATGGCTATGTCAATTATGACATAACTGTGACGGGGTGCGTGCAATAAAAAAAGTCATGTGCAGACAAACGCGCAGTTACGACCCGGCGCAGGCCGGGGCCTCTGTTTTGTCTGCCCATGTCTCAGAGGCCCCGGATCAAGTCCGGGGCACGGCTGCGCTGGCGGCGCGGCAGTGAAAAACGCCTAGATCAGTTTTCCCATCGCCACAGCCGTATCGGCCATCCGGTTGGAAAAGCCCCATTCATTGTCATACCAGGTCAGAATCCGCACCATGGTGCCATCCATCACCTTGGTCTGGTCCATGTGAAAGATCGACGAATGCGGATCATGGTTGAAATCGGAACTGACATTCGGCTGATCGGTATAGCCCAGAATGCCCTTCAAGCGGCCATTGGCGGCGGTGCGGATCGCGTCGTTGATCTCTTCAACCGACGTTGTGCGCGCGGCTTCAAACACCAGATCCACCACCGACACATTCGGCGTTGGCACCCGGATGGCGACGCCGTCCAGCTTGCCCTTCAGTTCCGGCAACACCAGACCCACGGCTTTGGCCGCCCCGGTTGAGGTGGGGATCATGTTCAGCGCCGCCGCCCGGGCGCGATAAAGATCCTTGTGCATCGTGTCCAGCGTTGGCTGATCCCCGGTATAGCTGTGGATGGTGGTCATGAAACCGCGGGTGATGCCGACGGTCTGGTTCAACACTTGCGCCACCGGAGACAGGCAGTTGGTGGTGCAAGACGCGTTCGAGACGATCAGATCGGCGGCGGTCAGCGTGTCGTGGTTCACCCCGTAGACGATGGTTTTATCCGCCCCCGCAGACGGCGCCGATACCAGCACCCGCGAGGCGCCGTTTTCCAGATGCACCACGGCCTTTTCCTTGTCGGTGAAAATCCCGGTGCATTCCAGCACGATATCGACATGCGCCCAAGGCAGATCGGCGGGGTTTTTTATCGCCGTGACGTCAATCGGGCCGCGGCCTGCGTCAATCGTGCTGGCGGTGGTGGTCACCACACCCGGAAAGCGGCCATGCACCGAATCAAACCGCAGCAAATGCGCGTTGGTCTCTACCGGCCCCAGATCATTGATCGCCACCACCTGAATGTCGGTGCGCCCCGATTCAATGATCGCGCGCAACACATTGCGCCCGATGCGTCCGAACCCGTTGATTGCAACTTTGACGGCCATGGCAGACTCCTTTTTGACATGCGCGGTTTTGGCGCGAATTGTTAGCGGTAACATCCGCTATTTGGCATCAATCGCAAGCGCTGATCGGTAGTTTAGCGCCAAAAGGCAAGGTATTCGATGACATAAACCAGTTTTTTCAGCATAAATATCGACGCCATGCCACCGTTCAGCGCCACATCAGCCCCAATGGCTGCGATGATCAGGCAGGCCAATACCGCAGCAATCTGATTGGTCAAAACCGGCCCCCGGATAAAGTCGGGCAACGCCCGCGCATGGTGTTGCCATATACTCGCAGTTTGCGGCCGATAGAAAGCCCAAGCTGTCGGCGCGGGCTTGGCCTTTGCCGCGATCTGCGCCTTAATGATCTTTGGCGCAAACCATGGGGCAGGCATGAGCGGTTTACTGGCATTGTTAGACGATGTGGCAGCGATTGCCAAAGTGGCGGCGGCCTCGATTGATGACATCGCGGCGGCGGCGGCAAAGGCGGGGGCCAAGGCAGCGGGCGTGGTGATTGATGATGCGGCGGTGACGCCGAAATATGTGCATGGCTTTGAAGCCAAACGCGAATTGCCGATCATTTACCGCATTGCTAAAGGGTCGTTGAAAAACAAGCTGATTGTTTTGCTGCCCGCTTTATTGGCGCTGAACCATTTTTTGCCCCAGGCGATCACGCCTTTGCTGATGATCGGCGGGGCCTATCTGTGCTTTGAAGGCGCGGAAAAGGTGTTTCATGTGCTGTTCCCCCATGCCGATGCAGAAGTCGCACAGGATTTTGACACCAAAGACCCGACGCACCTGGAGGAAGAAAAGATTGCAGGCGCGATCAAGACCGATTTCATCTTGTCAGCCGAGAT
>JANPLZ010000053.1:0-33138 GCA_031422555.1 Cypionkella sp.
GGCATGGGCGGCGGTGCCTTGGCGTCGCAAAACAAGATGGTTCAGAACAAGTCGGCGCTGAACAAGAATAAAAACAAGAACAAAAACAAAAACAAGAATAAGAATAAAAACAAGAACAAAGTCGGCTTTGACGGCGGACAGGCAGGCGTTGGCCTTATCCCGGCGCTGGAATTGCGGCGTTTGCATCAATTGCCGTCCAGCAATGCCTTTACCGTTGCCAATCGTTTTGCGTGGGAATGTCTGGACATCGCCTTGCCCCCCGGGCCGGATTATACGCGGCTGGAAACTGCGGTTTTGCTGTCGATGCAGGGCCGCGACAAAGAACGTTCGCGCCGCCAGCCCGATATCGAAGCGCAGGCGGCGCTGTCGGTGGATGAGTTTTTGCGCCCCTTGGGGATCGAAGGCATCGGCGGCTATGGCGCAACCGAAGGCCTGTTTCTGAACATTTTGACCGCCTGCGAATATGTCGGATTGCTGTATAAAGCCCGCATTGACCGCGATCGCCCGACCGTGGTTGAACCCCGTCTGCGCCCGCTGTTGGCGGTGCCTGCGCATGAAAGTTTTCCATCAAACCACGCCTTTCAATGTTTTTCGATCGCTTTCGCTTTTAACGCCATTTTGCCCGAGCATCCGGCCACCGATGAACTGGCGCGTGTGGCACAAAATGTTTCCGAAAACCGCGAATGGGCCGGGCTGCATTACCCGTCCGATACGGACGCGGGCAAAGATCTGGCGCGCCGCTTTGCCCCCTATCTGCGCGATGCCTTTGGGGCGGCCTATCTGGCGGCTCAGGGCGACTGGCATTGATATGCAAGGATTGAAAACCATGGCCGTTGACCAAACCCCGCCCCGTTACTTCTGGCTGTGGCATCTGGCGGCGCTGAAGGTGATCGAGGCCGATTTCGGCCCGATCCCGGCTGACGTGCCGCCCAACGCAGAAAGCAGCCTGCGCGCCCAACATGCGCCTGCCATCACCGCAACGCTGTGGGATAACATTCCGACGGCAGGAAAGTTGCCTGCAACAGCGGCGTTGATTGACACCGGCATCAGCCGGATGCACCCAAATCTTGCCAACCGCGTTGATACCGTGCGTTCGGTTGATCTGACCAGCCACCGCTATGGCGCGCAGACCCTGCCGGTTTTGCCAGATACCACCCCCGCCACCCGCGAAGAAAAGCGCCGCTTTTTTGCCGACCTAAGTCTTGATGGATTGGGCACGTTGCAACTTGCCCCACATGAGGTGGAGTATCTGGAATCAATGGTTGCCGAATATCGCGGCGCAAGTGGCGTGGTGCGCCGGATGATCGACCCCGAAGAAACCTTTGCCTCGCATGGCACCAGTTGTGCGGGCCTGATCGCGGGCGAACCGGCAACGGTGGCGGCGGTTGAGGGGCGCGATGACACGGCACTGAACCCAAACCTGCTGCCCTATTTCGGGGTTGATCCGTTTTCAAACCTGCTGTCGATCCGCACCTCGTTCGAGGCCGATCCGCATCAGTTCATCGCGGCCTTTCTGTATGCTTGGGCCTGCCGGGTCGATGTGATCATCATGCCGCGCGGCCTGCCCGATCCGGTGCGCTCTCGGCTTGCTGCCAAAACCGATCTTATGGCCGATCTGGAAACCTGGCGGGGCAGGCAAGCCGCCGATCTTTATGCGCGCCTTGCACTGGGGGCTGCACCCGAAGTTGACACCACGGCGGCGCAGCGCGGTCATTTGCCAGACCGGCCCTGGGTGATCCTGAAACAGCTTATCCTGGCGATTTCCCGGCACATTCCGGTGGTATGCGCCGCCGGTAATGATGGCGAAAGTCAGCTGATCTATCCCGCCTGTCTGGCGGCGGATGACAATGGCATCATCGCGGTAGGCGCTGTCACTGCCGAAGGTTTTCGGTCCGGCTATTCCAACTATGGCGATGGCCTGACTGTGGTGGCCCCGTCGGATGACTATGAAATCTACCATCGCCACCAGACCCGGCTGGATCAGACCGATCCGTTGCGCGCGATGCACGACTATTCCGTTAGCAGCGCGCGGGCATATGCGTTTTCACCGCTTGATCTGGTGACAACCGATCTGCCCGGCGTGTTTGGCTATGACGCAGGCCATGCGCCGTGGTCTTATGTATTGCCCGGCCAAGGCGGCGCAGGCATGCAAAATTCGGGCCTTGGCGGCGGTTATTATACTGCGTTTGGCGGCACTTCGGGGGCCAGCAGCCTGATCGGTGGGCTGGTTCTGCTGGCGCAGCGCAGCCGCCGTGCCCAAGACAAAGCCGCGCTGACGGGATTGCAGGCCAAAGCACTGCTTTGCGCCGCCAGTTCCCTGTCCGCCATCGTGGCCCCCGGCACCCGGCCTTTGACGCCCGACACCATGAACGCCGATGACGAAGATCAGATAGAGCCGCAGTATTTCTTCGGCGCAGGACTGCCGGATGCCGCCAAATTGCTGGCAGCGGCGACAGCGCTTTGACGTCGGCGCAATTCGCACTTGTCACGGCGATTTGCGAAAGAATTAACGCTTGTTTGACGGCACCGTTACGGGCGCGTCACATGATTGGGCGCAAGATTGATCAGTAAATTGAAAACCGGAGTGATCAGATGACCCTAGACATCCTGCGTCCCGCAGCAACCGTTTTGCTGGTGAACCCTCTTCCCGCAGATATGCTGACCCTGGCCACTTCGACCGTCGCGCGACATCTGGCGATTTCAAAGTCGGACGCCGAAGATCAGCTGCGGCAGGGGGCGATCACGCTGGACGACAGCGTCGATACGGCAACACAGGATCAGTTGTTCGCGCTGTTGGCGGCCCTTGGCCTGACCCGGCAAAACGCCGAATGGCACGGCGATCAGTCATTGTCGGTGCAACTGGCCAAGCCCGCGGATCTGGCGTATCTGGCCCCGAAACTGGCCGCCATCACCCACTGGCCCTTGGCCGCGGTGCTGCACGCCTTGCCGCGTCCGGGCGGGGTTACCCTGGAAAACCTGACAGCCGCCAAAGCGCATCAATTGCGCAAGCAAATCCGCCGCATTCAAGGGTTCAAAACCGTGCAGTCCGACATGACCGCGCTGTGCGATCTGTTTGTCATCTCGCCGCTGCCCGTCGGGGTCAGCCGTCCGTTGGGCCGGTATCTGGCGTTACTGGGGGCGGCCTCGTGTCGGTTCAGCGGCGCTGTGGCCTCTGGCCTGTCGGTGCAACAAGTTCGCCATATCTGTGGCCGTTTCCCGCACACAGGGCTGATCGGGTTGGACCGGGCATTTCAGCGCTTTGATGTGTTCCTGACTGGCATCGGCGATCTTGCGCCGCAAGACGTGGCCGAATTCCTGTCAACCCGCACCAATATGTCGGGGGCGATGGTGGAATCGGTGACGCCACTGCAGCCTTTGCAGATCGAGCATGGCCTGACACGCGGCGTGACCCAGCATTTCCGCGCCGATTATGCCGCCATCGGCCTGCAGACCTGCGCGCGGCTTAGCGGCAGGTGACGGCAATAAATACCTAAAATTTCACACCTTAAGCGGCTGTAAACGCTGATGCGATAGTTTCGGCCTTGGGTGTGAAACATGGGTGGGCGAATGGCTGGGCAATCAAATGCCGCGCCAGTCATCATCAAGCGTAAAAAAATTATCAAAGGCGGCGGGCATCACGGTGGGGCGTGGAAAGTGGCCTATGCTGACTTTGTGACGGCCATGATGGCCTTTTTTATGCTGATGTGGCTGTTGAATGCGACAACGGAAAAACAACGCAAAGGCATCGCGGATTACTTCAATCCAACGATTCCGGTGAACCGAATCTCGGGCGGCGGCGATGGCGCGTTTGGCGGCGATTCGATCTTTTCGGAAAACACCCTGACCAAAAGTGGCACCGGTGCCAGCGATCAACGCCCCACCGATGCCGACAAGGCCAGCGGTGCCACCGGCACCACCCCAGACGCCGCCGAAACCGCTGCCGAACAAAAAGCACTTGAACAAGTCGCCCAAGCCCTGACGGCGCAGGGCGGCGAAAGCATGACGATGGCGCGGCTGCTGCGCCATGTCGTCACCCGCGTTACCGATGAAGGTCTGGTCATCGAAATCTTTGACGTGCCTGACGCCGCCCTGTTTTTGCCCGACAGTGCCGAGCCCACTGGCGATACCCGCAAAATTGCCGCCCTTTTGGCGGATGTTCTGGGTCTGGCGCAAAATCAGATTGCGGTGAACGGCCATGTGCGCAGCTATCCGATTACCCTGATCGACGATCCGGTCTGGGATCTGTCAGCGGCCCGCGCCCAAGCCATGCGTCTGTTGCTGCAAGGCTATGATCTGCCAACCGCGCGGATGCAACGTATCGCCGGCATGGCCGACAGAATGGCCGCAACGGCCGACCCAATGTCGATCAGAAACAACCGGATTGAGGTGATCCTGCTGCGAAAAGACCGCTGAGACCGGGCAAATACATCGAATTTTAGCCGTTAGGTTGATCTTAATCTGAATGCCGCAAGTTGGGCCGATATCTTTGATCGGGTCTGCAGAAAGGCGCATTCGATGACAATTTCTTCTTCGCTTAACGCGGGGGTGGCGGGCTTGAATGCCAACGCCAACCGGCTTGCCACCATCGCGGACAATATCGCGAACTCATCGACCTATGGCTATAAACGGTCGCAAGCCGATTTCCATTCGGTGGTGATCAACGGCAATTCCCGCGCCAGCTATTCGGCGGGGGGGGTGCGGGTGTCGAACATGCGGATGATTGACGTGCGCGGCCCGCTGATTGCCAGCACAAATTCAACCGATTTGGCGATTGACGGGCGCGGATTTCTGGCGGTCACCAACATCGCCGCGCTGAACGGGTCTGATACCAACTATCCGATATCGTTGGCCACCACCGGGTCGTTCCGCCCCGATGCCGAAGGTATTTTGCGCACAAACACCGGGCTGGTTCTGATGGGCTGGCCCGCCAATCCTGATGGCAATGTGCCCACCTTTCCGCGCGATACCATGTCGGCTTTGCAGCCGGTCCGGATCAATGCCAACCAATATATCGGCAACCCGACGTCTGAAATGCGGCTTGGGGTGAACCTGCCCGCCTCGTCCAGTATCGCGGGCGCCTCCGGTGCGCCGTTCAATCTTACCGTGGAATACTTCGGCAATCTTGGCACGTCCGAAACCATGGATTTCACCTTTACCCCGACGGTTCCTGCATCCGGCGCGTCAAACAGCTGGACGATGCGTATTCAGGATTCGGCACTGGGCGGGGCCACGGTGGGCGAATACACCCTGACCTTTAACGCCACTCAAACGGCAGGTGGCGCGCTGGCCTCGGTCACCCCTATATCAGGGGGGGCCTATAATGCCACGGATGGCACGATCTCGGTGTCGGTGGGCGGCGGGCAAGTGGCGCTTGACATCGGTCGGCCCGGCCAACCCAATGGCATGACACAGCTTTCCAGCACTTTTGCCCCGGTGGCGATCAGCAAGAACGGCTCTCCGGTGGCCAGCCTTACGGCGGTTGAGGTTGACGAAAAAGGCTATCTGTCGGCGATTTATGATCAGGGCTTTACCCGCCGGATTTACCAACTTCCGGTGGTTGATGTGCCCAACGCCAATGGGTTGTTGGCGCTGAACAACCAAACCTATCAGGTCTCGCCGGGGTCTGGCCCGTTCTATCTTTGGAACGCGGGTGATGGCCCGACCGGCAGCGTTGTCGGCTTTTCGCGTGAGGAATCGTCAACCGATGTGGCGGCGGAACTGACCCAACTGATCCAGACCCAGCGCGCCTATTCATCGAATGCCAAAGTCATCCAGACGGTTGATGAAATGCTGCAAGAAACCACCAACATCAAACGCTAGGGGATGACATGAGCATCACTGGCACCCTGTCAACCGCGCTTTCCGGGCTGACAACGGCGGCCCGCGCGGCCGAAGTGGTCTCGTCAAACATCGCCAACGCGATGACCGAAGGCTACGGTCGGCGCGAATTGCAAACCGTGGCCCGCGCGTCCGGATCGGCGGGTCAGGGCGTGCGGGTGACCGGGGTGTCGCGCTATAGCGATCCGATTTTGCTGGGCGATCGCCGCATGGCCGCCGCGGGCAGCGGCGCGCGCGATACCGCCGCCAGTTTCCTGAAACGGCTTGAAGGGGTTTTGGGCACCCCCGACAGTGCAACGTCGCTGGGCGGCAGGATTGCGGCCTTTGACACCGCCCTGATCGAAGCAGGCTCGCGCCCTGAATCCGAAGCCCGGCTGTCGCGCGTGGCCGAAACCGCCCGCGCACTGGCGGCGCATCTGGCCAGTGCGGGCACCGATATTCAAACCGCCCGCGCCCAAGCCGATGACCGGATCGAAGCCGAAGTTGGCCAGATGAACACCGCCCTTGCCCGCATCGCCGACCTGAACGGCCAGATTCGCACCAGTTTTGGCACCGGTCGCGATGCCTCGGCCTTGGTGGATCAGCGCCAGCAGTTGATTGACGGCATTTCCGGTATCATTCCGCTGCGCGAAGTGCCGCGCAGCAATGGCCAGATTGCCCTGTTTACCACAGGCGGGGCGGTGTTGCTGGATGGTGCGCCCGCAGAATTGGGCTTTGCCCCGGTTGGTGTGATTGTGGCCGGCATGACCCAAGCCAGCGGTGCGCTGTCGGGGCTGACGATCAATGGCAGGCCGGTTTCAACGGCGGCAGAGGGCAGTCTGATTTCCGGCGGCTCTTTGGCGGGGCATTTCGCGGTGCGCGATGATCTGGCCCCGCAAGCGCAAACGCGGCTTGATGCCGTTGCGCGTGATCTGATCGACCGGTTTGCCGATCCCGGACTTGATGCCAGCCGCGCAGCGGGCGCGCCCGGCTTGTTCACCGATGCAGGTCTTACATTTTTGCCCGCCAATGAAACCGGTCTTGCCCAGCGCTTGCAATTGAACGCCGCCGCCGACCCCGCCATGGGCGGCGCCTTGTGGCGGCTGCGCGATGGTTTGGGGGCAATCGCGCCGGGGCCCGCGGGCGATGCGCGCCTGCTGAAAGACTTGCAAACGGCGCTGACCGCCCCGCGCAATCCGGCCTCTGGCGGCTTTATGGCAGGTGCGCGCAGCCATGCAACACTGGCCGCCGATATGCTGTCTGGCGTCGCGCAATCGCGGTTAACCGCCGAGGGTGAGGCCAGTTTTGCTGCGGCCCGTCTGGATACCCTGCACCAGATGGAACTGGAGGGCGGCGTGGATACCGATCAGGAAATGCAATCGTTGCTGCTGATCGAACAGGCCTATGCCGCCAATGCCAAGGTGATGGCCACGGTCAATGACATGATCCAAACCTTGTTGGGGATTTAACGCATGGGCCTGACATCCTTGGGCGATATGGCCCAATCGTTTTTATTACGGCGCCAAACCGTGGCGGTGAAATCCGATCTTCAACGGCTGTCATTGGAGCTGACAACCGGGCGGGTGGCCGATACCGCCGCGCATGTGTCTGGCGATCTGGTGCCGATTTCCGGCATTGACGCGTCGCTGGCAAGGCTGAACGGCTACCGCGCGGTGACGGCCGAAGCCGGACTTTTTGCCAACGCGATGCAGACCGCCTTGGGGGTGATAGACGATGTGTCGTCTGATCTGAGTCGCGGACTTTTGGCCGCGTCCGGCAGCGCGTCGCAGGCCCTGGTCACGGCGGCGGGCAGTGAGGCGCGCACCCGGCTGGAAACCGCGATGCAGGCGTTGAACACCCGCGTCGGCGATCGCAGTCTGTTTGCCGGAGTGGCCACCAACGGCCCGGCAACGGTGGCTGCGGAAACCATGATGCTGGCGCTGGATAATGCCATCACCGGGGCCACCACGGCGGCAGATATCGAATTGGCCGTGACGAATTGGTTCGCGGCACCCACGGGCTTTGCCACGCTGGCCTATACCGGCGGTGCGGCCTTGGCACGGGTGGGTATCGCCCCCGGCGAAGAGGCCGCGCTGGATATCACCGCCACCGATCCCGCAATTCGCGCCACCTTGAAAGGTTTGGCGATGGCCGCGCTGTTGGATCGCGGCGCATTGATCGCCTCCCAAACAGAACGGCAGGATCTGGCCCAACGCGCAGGCCTTAGCCTTTTGGAAAGTCAGACCGATCGCACCTATCTGGCGGCCAGATTGGGGTCAGCGCAGGCGCAGATCGACGCGGCTGCGGTGCGCAACGCCGCCGAATCTACCTCGCTGCAGATTGCGCGTGCCGATTTGACCGCTGCCGATCCGTTTGAAACCGCCTCGAAGCTGCAAGAAACCCAACTGCAGTTGGAAAAAATTTATGCCATCACCGCGCGCATCACGCGCCTTAGCCTTATGGATTATCTACGATGAAATCGTTTTTCATGGCGGTATTGCTGGCGGTTTTACCGTCGGTTTTGTTCGGCGGGCCGATCCGCATCAAGGATCTGGTCGAATTTGACGGGGTGCGCGCCAATGATCTGGTGGGCTATGGCCTTGTTGTCGGCCTGAACGGCACCGGCGACGGCCTGCGCAACGCGCCCTTCACCGAAGAAATCATGTCAAATCTGCTGGAACGGCTTGGCGTTAACGTCGCGGGCGAAGAATATCGGCCCAAAAACGTCGCGGCGGTGTTTGTGACGGCCACTTTGGCACCCTTTGCCCGCGCGGGAGGGCAGATTGATGTCACCGTGTCGGCGATTGGCGATGCAAAAAGTCTGCTGGGCGGCACTTTGATCATGACGCCGCTGAACGGGGCCGATGGCCAGATTTACGCGGTCGCCCAAGGCACCATCATTGCCGGCGGCATTTCTGCCGAAGGGCAGGCGGCGCGGGTGGTGCAAGGCGTGCCAACAGCGGGCACAATTCCGTCTGGGGCACGGGTGGAGCGCGAGGTAGAGTTTGATTTTTCGACCTTGAAATCGACCCGTTTGGCCTTGCGAGAGGCTGATTTCACCACCGCCGCCCGGATAGAGGCGGCGATCAACGCAGCCTTGGGTCAGCGCGCTGCGGTGATGCTCGATTCCGGCACGGTGGCCTTGAACCTTGATCTGAACGGCGGCTCGCCCGCACAGATCATCAGCCTGATCGAGAATATCCTGATCGAACCTGAAACCCGCGCCCGGGTTGTTGTCGATCAACGGTCGGGCACCATTGTGATGGGCGAAGATGTGCGGATCAGCCGGGTGGCCGTGGCGCAAGGCAACCTGACCTTGCGGATTGAAGAAACCCCAACCGTGGTGCAGCCAAATCCGTTTTCCGAAGGCGAAACCATCGTGGTGCCGCGCAGTGCGGTTGCTATCGACACCGCCCCCGGCACCGGGTTGGCCGAAGTGTCGGCGGGCACCAACCTGTCCGAAGTGGTGTCAGGGCTGAACGCGCTGGGTGTGGCGCCGCATGATATGATCGACATCTTGAAAAGCATCAACGCCGCCGGAGCTTTGCATGCGGAATTTCTGGTAAATTAGGCTCTATACAGGCTAAAATAGGGTAATGCGGTGGTTTTTTAGCTTGCCAACGGTGCGGCAGACCAAGCGCCATCTTGGCGCTAAAAGTAACTGCGGACCAAAGCGCTGGAAATCAACGTCCAACCATCAGCCACCACGAAAAACGCCAGCTTGAACGGCAGGGATACCACGGCGGGCGGCACCATCATCATGCCCATCGACATCAGCACGGCGGCGACAACCAGATCAATGATCAGGAAGGGCAGAAAAATTAAAAAACCGATTTCAAACGCCCGCTGAATTTCTGACAGGATAAACGACGGCACCAACAGGGACAGCGGCGCATCGACCGCCGCCGCCAACCCCACCGTTGGCCGCAAATCACGCAAGGCGGCAAAAGTGTCAGGATCAATCCGCGCCGCCATGAACACCCGAAACGGCGCCATCACCAAAGGGATCGCCGCCTGCACATCCATCGCGCCACGGCTTAGGGGTTCAATGCCGTTGGCCCAGGCTTGGGTGAACACCGGGTCCATGACAAACCACGTCAGAAACAGCGCCAGACTGACGATCAGCATGTTCGGCGGGGCCTGTTGCAGCCCGATGGCCTGCCGCAAGATCGACAGAACCGTGACGATAAACGGAAAACACGTCACCATCACCGCCAATCCGGGCACGATGCTGAGAAGGGTGACCAGAACCAACAACTGCACCGACCGGGTGGCAAGCGAGCTTTGATCGCCAAAATCAATCGCGATGTCTTGCGCCAGCGCCGGTGCGGTCAGGGCCAGCAGCAGCGTCAGCGCCAGCCAGACCGGGCGCATCTACAAACCACCCCGCAGGTTTGCCACTTCGGTCAACCGCACCGCCAATTGTCCGGTCGAATCGCCCTCCATCTCTTGCAATTCGCCGCGCGCAATCAGCCGGTCACCGACATACAATTCAACCGGATCATCGACCCGGCGGTCCAGCGGCAGCACCGCATCGCGGGTCAGGCGCAGCAAATCGCGCACCAAAGGCCGGGCTTTGCCAACTGAAATGGTTACCTCGATCGGCACTTGGGCAAATGGGTTGGCGTCGGTCAGGTCGTCAGTCATAGGGTTTTCCTTTCTGGAAGATCAAAGAAACCGCGCACGGCGGCGGTGATTTCGGCGGTGGCGCGGTCAAGATCGACGCTGATTTCAGCCCCGCCCATCCGCAGATAAACTTGGCCTTCGCCCAGACTTGGCTCTTCGATCAGGGTCAGGGGCATGCCAGTGGCCTGTTCCAGCAATGCCTCAACCGCCGCGCGGGCCGCGGGGTTCAACACCAAAGTCACCGGCGCATCGGCAAGTGTTTCAGCCATGGGCATCAACACCTCAAGCACGATCGGGGCCAGTGTTTCGCGCGCCAATTCGGGCAGCAACTGCCCGACCATTTCTTGCAAAAGCGGCTCTATACTGCGCAAAATATGGATGCGGGCCTCTTGATATGTAAAGCCAAGACTTTGCAGATTGCGCGCCAGATCGGCCTTGATCAGCGACTGTTCATTGCTTTGGGCGGCGGCGGCATCTTCCCAGCCTGCCGCATACCCGGCGTCGTAAGACCCCAGCTTGGCCTCTTCCAGCGCCATCGTGTCCAGCACCACCATCTCGGGTGCATTGCCCCGGGCTTCGGTTTCAAAGACTTCCAGCCGCAGCATTTTTACACCCGGTCCTCTTCCAGTTCCATCCAGCCGCGCAGGATTTCCACCGATTCCGCCTGCCGCTCTTCGATCAGGCGGCGCAGCCGGGTGGCGGGATCAAGACCTTGGGGCGCATCGCCAGACAGCAGGCCCACATCGCGTGGATCGCTGTCATCGTCGATCACCCCGGTCAGCACCCGAGGTGCCGCAGCGCCCTGCACATATCCCGGCAGGGCCAATATTGCGTCGGGCGCGGTCAGTGCCGGAACCGGTCGGGCGGCAGTGGTCAGCATCGGGCGCAGCACGAACAGCCCCAAAACAAGGGCCACCATGGCCAGAACCCCGGTTTGCACCAGCGTCATCAGGTTGATCGGCCCAACCGCGCCAAACAGGCTGGCTTCGGTCAGCGCGCCGGCAATGACCGGCGCCTGAAACGCCAGCGATTTCAAGGTCAGAACATCGCCGCGCGCGGTATCCAGCCCAACGGCCGAGGCCACAAGTTCGCGTAACACTGCCAGTTCTTCTTCAGGGCGGGGCGACAGTGTGACCATGCCATCGGCTGCGGTGATTTCTTGCCCGTCCACCAACACCGCCACCGAAATTTTGCGCAGCGTGCCGGGGGCCTTGACCACCTCGCGCGTGGTTTCCGACACTTCGAAATTCACCCGCTCGCGGGTTTCGTTGTTTTCACTTTTGCCGTCACTGCCCGCCCCATCGCCCGCCGCCCCGGCAGGCAGGTTCGAGGCCACCGTAACATCGCCGCCCGGTTGCACATCGGATCCTGACCGCGTTTCGGTATCTGTGGAAATCGCCACCCGGCTTTGGGGATCAAAGATGCGCTCGGTAATCGCTTCGGAATCGGTGACCACGTCGACCATCACTTCAACCACCGCGTTGCCCGCCCCAACCCGCGCCGCCAGCAGCCGTTCAACATTGGCTTTGATCTCTTGCGCGCGGCTATCAGCGGCGGCATCCGGGCGGGTCTGATCGGCATCGGACGGAATAAGCCCCGCCACAGAATCAATCACCGCCACTTGGTCCGGCGTCAGGCCCGGCACCGCCGCCGCCACCAGATGCCGCACCGCGCGCGCCTGCACCGGCGCCAGACTGCCGCCAATCGAGGTGACCGTCACGCTGGCGGTGGGCGCGATATCGCGTTGAAACGGTTGTGCTGGCGCTTGGGCGATCATCACCCGCACCGCGCGAATCTGCGGATTGGCCAAAATCGTGCGCGCCAACTCCCCTTCTTTGGCCCGCCAATAGGCCGCATCAAACATCTGCGAGGTGGTGCCAAAGCCCGACAGCCCGTCCAACAGCTCATACCCGGTGCCACCATTGGCGGGCAGGCCTTCGGCGGCCAAAGTCATCCGCAAACTGTCGCGCTGGGCGGTGTCGACAAAGATCGAATCGCCGCGCACGTCATAGGTGACGCCGCGCTGATCAAGCGCCGCCACCACATCCCCCGCTGCCGCACTGTTCAACCCGGCGTAAAGCAAGGTCATGTTAGGCGCTCCGGCAAGGCGCGACAGGCTTAGCACGGCCAGAAACACCGCCAGCGTCGCCCCCAGAACAATCACCCGTTTGCGGGCATCCATCGCGCGCCAAATCTGCATCAGGTTTTGCAAGACCCATCTCCACTTTGGGCTTCTGCCCGGATGGCCCAGCATTGGCGGATCGGTCTTAACAATCGGTTAGTGACCAATGGTCTATGTTTGTTCTTAGACGCCGAAGTGGAGGATTCTTGTGGCCAATCCCGAAGACCCAGTCGCACCTGCCCTGAAAAAATCGAAAAAGCCGCTGTTGATCGGGCTTTTGCTGGCTGTTTTGCTGGGGGGTGGCGGATTTTATGCCACGTGGTCGGGGCTGATTCTGGGGGCGGTGGCCAGCCATGCGGCGGATACGCCAGAGGTGGCGGGATTAACGGACATTGCCTTTGTGCCGATCACGCCTTTGGTCATCTCTATCGGGCCACTGGCCGAAAAGCGCTATTTGCGGTTTGCGGCGCAGTTGGAAGTGACCACGCCGCAGGTGGCGGATGTTACTTTGCTGTTGCCGCGGATTGTGGATGTGCTGAACGGGTATTTGCGGGCCGTTGACCCGGCCCAGTTTGACGATCCGGCGGCGCTGTTGCGCATCCGTGCCCAGCTTTTGCGCCGTATTCAGATCGTCACGGGCGATGGCCGGGTGCGCGATCTTTTGATCACTGAATTCGTGTTGAACTAGGACCTCGCCATGACAATAATTGCCGATATTCTTTTGGTTGCCGGGGCGTTTGGCGCGGCAATTTATTGCTATGTGCTGGCGGGGCGGTTGAAAAAATTCACCACGCTGGAAACCGGCATGGGCGGGGCGATTGCGGTTTTATCGGCGCAAGTTGATGATATGACCCGGGCGCTGGAAAAGGCCCGGGTGGCTGCAATCGGCTCGTCCGATGGGCTGACCGGGTTGACCACCCGGGCAGAGGCGGCGGCGGCCCGGCTGGAAATACTGATCGCGTCCCTGCACGATCTGCCCCAAGCGCCGCCCGTGCCCACAGCAGACCTTGCGGCAGGTTCCGCGACCGAACCCGCCGAGGAAGAGCGGCGCTTGCGATTCGTGCGCAGGCGGGGCCAGACCAATGATCTTGAGGCAGCAGAATGATCGGCGCCATGCTTCGCCAGATGCGCGGCGGCCGGGGTGCGCTGGTCATCCTCGCGTTGTTTCTGGCGTCATCGGGCGCGTTGCGTATTGGGGCTGGCGTCGGGCAGGCCTTGGCCAATGCCCCCGACCCAGCCAATGCGCCGCCTGTCGCAATGACCGTTGCGTGCAACGAACCGCCGTTGGCCGTGGCGCAGGCGCTGATGGCCCGCGATGCCGAGGTGACCGCCAGGTCGCAGGCCCTGGAAGATCGGCTGGCCGCTTTGGCCTTGGCCGAAGAAACCATTGCCCTGCGACTGGCCGAAATGCAGGTTGCCGAGGACCAGTTGAAAGCCACCTTGTCGATTGCCGATGGGGCGGCAGAGGAAGATCTGGCGCGGCTGACGGCCGTTTATGAGGTGATGAAACCCGGCGACGCTGCCAAGATATTCGCCACCATGGCCCCGGAATTTGCCGCCGGTTTCTTGGGCCGCATGCGCCCCGAAGCGGCCGCCGCGGTGATGGCGGGCATGGCCCCGGATCAAGCCTATTCCATCACGGTTCTGATCGCGGGCCGCAATGCGTTGGCCCCGAAAGAGTAAAGTCAGGGTTTCTTAACCCGACTCTGGCAGGGTCGGGGTGGCAGGTGGGTATGGGATGCGCAGATGTTTGGTGTCGTCGGAATCGTTGTCATTCTGGTTATGGTGTTTGGCGGGTTCATCCTGCACGGCGGCAATCTTGGCCCGATCCTTGCGGTTTTGCCTTATGAATTTATCATGATCGGCGGTGCTGCGGTGGGCGCGTTTTTGCTGTCCAATGATCTGGCGTCGGTAAAAACCACGGCCAAAGATACCGCCAAGGTGTTCAAGGGGCCGAAATGGAAGCCGGGCGATTACCGCGACCTGTTGTGTTTGTTGTTCGAATTGGTCCGTTTGGCGCGCGCCAATCCTGTGGGTCTGGAAGAGCATATCGAAAATCCGCATGAGTCGACCATTTTCGGGCGCTACCCGAAAATTCAGCACGACCACGAAACGGTGGAATTGATTGCCGATACCATGCGGGCGGCGGCGATGAATTACGATGATCCGCATCAGGTTGAAGAGGTGCTTGATAAACGGGTTGAGGCGGCTTTGACCCACGCACTTCATTCCAGCCACGCCTTGCAATCGGTCGCCGATGCTTTGCCCGCCTTGGGCATCGTGGCGGCGGTTTTGGGGGTGATCAAAACCATGGGCTCGCTGGATCAACCGCCCGAGATCTTGGGGGCGATGATTGGCTCGGCGCTGGTTGGCACCTTTTTGGGGGTGTTTCTGGCCTATGGCATCATGGGGCCGTTTGCGGCGCGGGTTAAAACCGTGGTTGAAGAGGATGGTCATTTCTATCAACTGGTGCGCGAAGTTCTGGTTGCCAATCTGCACCGGCATGCGCCCAATATCTGTATCGAAGTGGGCCGCCAAAACACGCCGCATCATGTGCGCCCCAGTTTCGCCGCCGTTGAGGACTCGTTGCGCGCCCTCAAGCAAGATGCCGCATGATGGCCCGGCTGCTTCTGATCTGGATTTTTCTGACTACCCTGACGGCCACCCCCATGGCTGCAGCACCGGTCGCCGTCACCACGGGTGACCATGACGGGTTTACCCGGCTGGTGCTGGATTTTGGTCAAAGCGTCGATTGGCAAGTCGGGCGCACGCCGGACGGCTATGCTTTGCAATTGCGCACAGTGCCGGGTGGTTTGCCGCAACCATATGATTTGACGAAGGTTTTTGATCTTATCGGCAAAGATCGCTTGGCTGCGATCTGGGCAGATCCCAAGACTTCGCAGTTGAACATCGGCATCGCCTGTGCCTGCCACGCCATCCCGTTTGAATTTCGTCCCGGCATTTTGGTGATTGATCTGCGCGATGGCGCGCCGCCCAAGGGATCGTCGTTTGAACTGGCGCTGGATGGTGCGCCGGTGCCTGCGCTGGATGCAAAACCCGTGTCGCGGCCGCGACCACGGCCGCAAGTCTCGGCACCGCCTTATGACTGGACCAACCGCGCGTTGGCCGATCTCAAACGGCCGCCGGCGGTGCCCGCGCGGCAATTCAGCGACCTTGCGGTGGCTGTTGGTGATCCCATCCTGCAATCTTTGCGCGACGCTTTGCTGCTGAACCTAAGCCGCGGGGCCGCGATGGGTGTTGTTGATCTTGCGTTGCCAAGCGCAAATCCAAAAGGTGACCTGGCTGCGGTTGACCCAACCATGGCGCGCATTGCGCTGGGCGCGTTGCCCCGCATTGCAATGGCCGCGGGCCTGCCCGATCACCGCGATGTCGCTGCCAAAGGCGAAAGCTGCCCGACGGCCGATCAACTTGCCTTGTCAAGCTGGGGCAGCGACGCGCCCATTCTGGTGCAAATGTCTGCACCCGCCCCGGGTCTGGTCACCGAATTTGATCTGCCTGACCCTGCGGCCATCGCGGTTGCGGTGCGCTTTCAACTGTTCGCGGGCTTTGGCGTTGAATCGCGCCAACTGCTGCGCGCCTTTGCGGTTCAGGTGCCCGATACGGCCCTGCTGACCAGTTTGGGTTATATTCTGGACCAGGACTCGGATCCTGACCCGGCCTTTCGCGGGCTTGCGGCCTGTGACAGTCCGGCGGCGCTCTGGGCCGTTTTGTCCGATCCGGCCCTGACACCGGACGATACGGTGAATAAAAACGCCGTTTTGCGTGCGTTTTCGCAGTTGCCGCTGCATTTGCGGCGTCACCTTGGCCCCGGCCTTGCCCAACGGTTTTTGGACTTGGGCGATGACCGCTCCGCGATGACGATTCGCAATGCAATCACCCGCGCGCCGGGGGATGCCGGATCGCAAGTGGGCTTGATGGAAGCCGCCATCGCCACGGCGCAAGGCGATCCCGCCGCCGCCGAAGCCCGCCTGACCGCCGTTTTGGCCGATGCGGGCCAACAAGCCCCCGCCGCGCTTGTGGCCTTGGCAAACGCCCGCGTCGCGCAAAATCTGGCCGTCGACCCGGAATTGGTGTCGGCGCTTGAATCGGTGTTGCGAGAGCAAACCGATACCGATCAACAGGCGCTGACCCGGCGCGCGTTGGTCGTCGCGCGGGCGGCATCGGGCGATTTTGACCGGGCCTTTGCCGATCTTGCCGGCAGCCCCGACGCGGCGGAAGATTTATGGCGGATTTTGGCAAAAATCGGCTCTGATCAAGCGGTTTTGCTGCACGCTATCTTGCCAGCCGGCCAAGAGATACCCCGCGTCGATCCCGAAATCATGCCGGCTTTGGCCACGCGCCTTCTGGGTTTTGGCATGGCGGATCAGGCGTTGCGCTGGGTTCAGGGTAACGCCGCGCAAAATCGCCTGCTGCTGGCCCAGATTCATCTTGCGCGGCGCGATGGGCAGGCGGCTTTGACGGCACTTGCCGATTTGTCCGACCCGACCGCCATTGCCTTGCGGGCTAGCGCGCTCAGTCTTTTGGACGACAATTCAGCTGCTGCGCAAACCTATACCGGTCTTGGTGATACCGACGCTGCGCGCCGCGCCCATGCCCGCGCCCGTGATTGGCCGCAAATTGCCGCGCTGAGCCCTGACAATTGGGGGGCTGCGGTAAAAAGCCTGTCATCCACACCAGCGGCTGGCACCGCAGCGCCGGCTGCCGCGTCACTGGCACGGGGACGTCAAATTGCAACCGCGGCCGCCCAGACGCGCACCGATATTGCGGCTTTGCTGGCCACGATTGCAGCCCCCTAGGTCTGCGACAGGCCAGCGGAAAATTATCCAAAGTCAGCCCGGCAAAGCCTTTGTTTCGTTACACTTTCGAAAGATTCGTTCGCTAGGTTGGCAAGACACAAAGGCGCAAAGCGCTGGAAACTCCGGGTGAAACCCATGCAATCGACACAAATCCGGCCTTGGCATCCCGCTGTGTATTTGGCCGCCAGCGCGTGCGCTTTTTTCGCACTTTCCTGTGCCGCTTTGGCGCAATCCGGGTCTGAACTGTGCGATCAAGCGGCGACGCGTGCCGCCCAAAACAGCGGCGTGCCGGTGGAAATCTTGCTGGCGATGACCCGGGTTGAAACCGGACGCAGCCGGGAGGGCCCGGTGCAGCCCTGGCCTTGGGCGATCAATCTGCAAGGGCAGGGCCATTGGTTCGAAGATTTGGATCAAGCGCTGGCTTTTGCCACGGAACACTTGGCAAATGGCGTTGAAAACTTTGATGTCGGGTGTTTTCAGATAAATTTGCGCTGGCATGGTGCCAAGTTCCGCAGTCTGGCGGATGTGTTTGATCCGCAGACCAACGCCACCTATGCCGCGCAGTTTTTGTCGGACCTTTACGCGTCGGAAGGCGGTTGGCCGCAGGCGGTTGCAGCCTATCATTCGCGAACCCCGGATCTTGCCGCAACGTATCTGCAAAAAGTAAAGCAGGTGGTAGCCGATCTGCCGCCAATACCTGACACCGCCGTTATCCCCGTGGCCACCATGGTGCGCGAAAACCGGTTTCCGTTGCTGCAAGGCGGCGCATCGGCCGGCGCAGGATCAATCGTTCCGATCACGCAGGCGGCCACACCGCTGATCGGCGGGTTTCAATGATGCCGGATTTCAAATTGACCATGGCCGCCATCTTTCAGCCCACCATTCTGCTGGCCTTGGCCTTGATGGCCGTCATTGTGATGATGGTCTTGCCGATGCCCGCCTGGGCGCTTGATCTGGGCCTTGCGCTCTCGTTTGCGCTGGCAATTCTGATGCTGACGGTGACGCTTTTCATCGAACGCCCGTTGGATTTCTCAGCTTTTCCGACCATTTTGCTGGCATCGCTGATGCTGCGCCTGTCGCTGAATATATCGTCGACCAAACTGATCATCGGGCAGGGCCATACCGGCACCGATGCGGCGGGCCATGTCATTCAGGGCTTTGCCGAATTTATCATGGGCGGCAATTTACTGCTGGGCGTGGTGATTTTCTGCGTGCTGTTGATCGTGAATTTTATCGTGATCACCAAAGGCGCGGGCCGCATGGCCGAGGTGGGCGCCCGCTTTGCGTTGGATGGCATGCCGGGCAAACAATTGGCGATTGACGCCGATATGGCCGCAGGCGCGATTGATCACGCCGAGGCGAAACGGCGTCGCGAACAGGAACTGGCGGAAACCACGTTTTTCGGCTCGTTGGATGGCGCGTCGAAGTTCGTCAAGGGCGATGCCATTGCCGGTTTGCTGATCACGGGGTTGAACATCGTGATGGGCCTGATCGTCGGCATTGCCATTCACGACATGCCGGTTGGCAAGGCGTTTGAAACCTATGCGATTCTGACGGTGGGCGACGGTCTGGTCAGCCAGATCCCTGCTGTCATCATCTCGGTTGCCGCCGCACTTTTGCTGTCGCGCGGCGGGGCAAAGGGGGCGGCGGATGTGTCGTTCTTTGCCCAGTTGGGCCGGTATCCTGGTGCGTTGGGCACTGTTTCGGTGCTGATGGGGCTGTTTGCCTTGGTGCCGGGCATGCCGTTTGCGCCGTTTATCGCGGCCTCGGCGGGGCTGGGCTGGCTGTCATGGCGGATGATACAGCAGAACCGTCTGGCAGCTGTCGAAGCATTGCCTTTGCCCGCACCGCCTGTGAAAAAACCGCTGGGCGATGTGCTGGATTTTGATGAAATTCATATCGAATTTGCGCCAAATCTTGTCGGCATGGTGTTGGATCCGGCGACCGGGCTGGACATTCGCATCGCCAATATGCGCACCCATGTCGCCACTGCATTTGGTCTGATCCTGCCAGAAATGCGCCTGACGGATGAGGCCGCCTTGCCGCCCGGCACCTACCGCATTCGCCTGCAAGGGGTCGAACGGGTGCGTGACCGGTTGGTGCCCGACCGGGTTTTGGTGTTGTTGGCCGAGGGCGTCACAGCCCCGGATGGGCACGATATCCGTGAGCCGGTTTACGGCGCGCCCGCCCGCTGGATCCGGCCCGATCATCAGGAAGACGCGGCCTTGCTGGGGCTGACCGTGGTGTCCCCGGCCGAAGTGTTGGCGACCCATCTGCTGGAGGTGATCCGCGGCAATCTGGCCCGGCTGTTATCGATGCGCAGTTTGCGCCGTCTGCTGGATGAATTTTCGAACCTGTCAGACCCGGCGCGCGCCGAGGCCAACCGGCGGCTGTTGGACGATCTGGTGCCTGATAAAGTGCCGCCCGAGATGCTGCTTACGGTCTTGCGCCTGCTGCTGGAAGAGCGGGTTTCGATCCGCAACCTGCCGCTGATCCTTGAATCCATCGCCGAAGCTCGCAGTCTGGGCGCGCCCGAAGCGATCTGCGAGCATGTGCGCCAACGCTTGGGCTTTCAATTGGTGGCCGAGTTAAAGCGCGACGATGGCACGATCCCGTTGATCCAATTGGCGCCGGAATGGGAGAAAACCTTTGTCACCTACCAGATGGACAGCGAAAAAGGCCTGCGCGATGTCGCCCTGCCACCCGAACAGTTCAGCCGCCTTGCCAATGCCATCGCAGAGCGGCTGAACCGCGCGGCCGAGTCTGGCACCTATCCGGCTTTGGTGACGTCCACGTTGCGGCGGCGGTTTTTGCGCACGGTGCTGGGGGCCAAAGGCCTGACCGCGCCGGTGCTGTCTTACGAAGAAATTGGTATGGATGCCCGGCCCGCCATGGTGGGTGTGGTGCCGGCATGACCGATCTGATGCCACTTTTGACGCAGTTAAGTGGTTTGGGTGCCGATATGCTTTGGGCGGCGCTGTTGGTGTTTTTGCGGGTCGGCGCGGCAATGGCTTTGTTGCCCGCTTTTGGTGAACAATCGGTGCCGCAGCGGTTGCGATTGGTGCTGTCTCTGGCCTTTACCGCCATTGTCGCCCCGGCGGCGGGGCCGTTGCCTGATCCTGCAACCGGAGTTTTGCTGCCGTTGGCGATCGAGGTTGTGGTGGGGCTGGCCTTGGGAATTTCGGTGCGGCTGTTCATCATGGCGTTACAAATTGCAGCCGCGATTGCTGCCCAAGCCACCAGCCTGTCACAGCTTTTCGGCGGCGTCGGCCCGGAACCACAGCCCGCGATTGCAAATCTTCTGGTGATGGCGGGGCTGGCGCTTGCGGTCAGCTCTGGCTTGCATGTGCATGTGGCACAATTGTTGATCCTGTCCTATCAGATGCTGCCTGCGGGGGTGGTGCCGGGCGCAAGCGATATGGCGCAATGGGGGCTTGGTCAGATCGCGCGAGCCTTTGCGCTGGGCCTTGCGCTGGCCGCGCCGTTTACCATTGCATCTTTGCTGTACAATATCGCACTTGGCGTCATCAACCGCGCCTTGCCCGCGCTGATGGTGTCTTTTGTCGGCGCGCCCGCGCTGGCTTTGGGCGGTATCGCGTTGATGGCCATCGTCGCCCCCTTGCTGTTGGTGGTCTGGCAGCAGTCTTTCCAAAGCTTTCTTGCCCAACCGTTCAGCGGTGCCGAATGAGCGACGAAGACCAGGATGACAAAACCCATGAGCCATCGCAAAAACGGCTTGATGACGCCCGAAAGCGTGGGGAAATCGCAAAATCCGCCGATCTTGCCGTCGCTGCCAGCTATGCCGGGCTGTGGCTGGCGCTGGTGGTGGCGGGCGGAGCGATTGTGCAGGGCTTTGGCACCGCGGGAATTGCGGTGTTGCAACGCGCAGACCGGTTGGCGCCTTTGATGGTGCAGCAGGGCACCGCGTTGGGGGCGGGTTGGGCCGCGACCAATCTGGCCGCCGCGGCCGCGCTGTTTGCCGTGCCCGCACTGGCGGTTTTGCTGGTTTTGGCGGCGCAAGGCGCAATTCTATTTGCCCCGGAAAAGCTGGAACCGAAACTGTCGCGCATTTCACCGCTTGCGATTGCCGCGCAGAAATTTGGCCGCGAGGGGCTGTTTGAATTCGGCAAATCCATGCTGAAAATGATCGCGGTGGCGCTGGTTTTGGGATGGCACCTGATGGCCCGCGCGCCACTGATTTTGGGCAGCGCAAACCTGTCGCCGGCGCTGGGCACCCAGTTGATGATGACATTGCTGGTCGAATTTCTGGGGCTGGTGTTGCTGATTGCCACGCTGTTTGGCGCGGTTGATTACCTGTGGCAGCGCGCCCAGCATCTGCGCCGCAACAGGATGTCACGCAAAGATCTGCTGGATGAAATGAAAGAGTCAGAAGGTGATCCGCATGTGAAAATGCAGCGCCGGCAACGTGGCCAAGACATTGCAACCAACCGGATGCTGCAGGATGTGCCAACGGCCGATGTGATCATCGTCAATCCGACGCATTACGCGGTGGCGCTGAAGTGGAACCGCAACGCGCGCGGCGCGCCGATTTGTGTGGCCAAAGGCGTGGATGAAATCGCCGCCCGCATCAGGGAAAAGGCCGCCGCCGCCGGGGTGCCGCTGCATTCCGATCCGCCAACCGCCCGCGCCGTGTTTGCAACGGTTGACATCGGCCAGCCGATTTTGCCTGAGCATTACCGCGCCGTGGCCGCCGCAGTGCGCTTTGCCGAGGCAATGTCCGCGCGTCGCAAGGGCGGAGGCCGATGACCAGACAAGTTCAGATGCAGCGGTTGCAGCAGGTGGCTGCGCTGATGTTTGACAGCAAACTGATCGACTTGCGGGCAGCCGCGCGGGCGATGCAAGAGACCAGGGATCATCTTGCCGATTTGGCGGTATCGCCAGCAGACCCTGATGGCTTGCCCCAGATTGCCCTTGCCGTCGCAGCGTTGCACTATGACCGCTGGGCCGATACGAGGCGGGCAGAGTTGAACCTGACACTGGCGCGCCAAACCGCCACGTGGCTGGATGCCCAAGGCGCAGCCCGTCTGGCCTTTGGCAAGACCCAGGCATTGGCCGCCGTCACTGCCAAATTGCGGGCAGCCATGCCGCGAACGCCGCGGTAAAATGGTTCAGCCGGCCTGATCCTGACGGGCGATATCGCTGATCAGCACGTCGATCACATCCTCGCCCAAGGTTGATTTGGCGGCCTCCAACAGGGCGCTGCGCAAAAACACCAGATTGGCCCCATCGGTAAAAGCGCCTTCAAACCCGCCGGCATTCGCGTGATCAAACATCACCTGCAACAGCGCGTCGCGCACTTTTGGCTCGCGGCTGTAGATCGCCTCGGTGGCCCCGTTTTTCACTTCAAGGCTAAGCGCCATGATCACCATCGAGGTCACCCGCCCGTCTTGTAGCACCGGCACGACGAACTGGTTGTTCAGTTTGACGTATTCGGGCAGGGATTCGGGATCAACTTCGGCCGCGGCCAAAGCGGGGCCATGGCCCGCCGCTTCGGTGTTCGCGTCGGTGATTTCGGCAGCGGGCCGCAGGAACAGGCCCGCGCCTGCACCTGCGCCCAACCCAATCAAAGCCAGCAGTATGGGAAGAAATTTTTTCATCATTCCGGCCTAAAAGGGCAATAAAATATCGGCGATCTGCTGGCCATAGCGCGGTTGCTGCACATCGGTGATCTGGCCGCGCCCGCCATAAGAAATCCGCGCCCCGGCGATTTTGTCATAGGTAATCTCATTCTGGCGCGAGATATCGATCGGTCGCACAAAGCCTGTCACCAACAATTCGCGCAGCTCAAAGTTCACCCGCACCTCTTGCTGGCCTTCGATCCGCAAAACCCCGTTTGGCAGTTCTTCCACCACCGTTGCCGCCACCCGCAGCATCAGCTTTTCATTGCGCGCCACCGAGCCATCACCCGAATAGGTCGAGGCAGAATTGGTCGCCACCGCGTCGGCGCTGCTGGCGCCTTCGGGGAAGACCCCGTCAACCACCTGCGGCAGGCCAAAAAGTGACGGCACGCCCATGGTTTCCTTGCCGCTGCGGCTGCGATCGGTTGAATTTTTGATCGCCGCAGATTCGTCGATTTCGATCACGACGGTCAGGATATCACCGCGCCGGGTGGCCCGCCTGTCGCCAAACAGCGAACTGCGCCCCGCCGTCCACAGCGACGATGCATCGCCGGGGCCTTCGGGGGCCACATCTTCGGGCAGGGCGTTGGAATACATCGCGTGGTGCTGATAGCTGCCTTCCAGTGGCGTAAACTCGGGCGCGCGGCCCACCTGTTCCAGCCGACCGCAACCGGTCAGCGCCACCAAACCTATCAAAATCAATCGCATAGACGTCGTCCTTCAGAAATTAGGGCCAACACGGGCCACGCCATCCGCGCCGATTTCGGCACTGACCGTGGTGCGCGAGGCCAGGTTCATCACGTCAATCACTGCGCCCACGCCGCCCCGTGCCAGCGCCCGGCCTTCGGTTAAAATTGTCAGTCCACCGGCAACATAGGCCAGCGGGATGATCTGATTGCGTTCCACCACAGCACTTTGTCCCAGATCGGCAGCGCGGATCGGCCTGCCGGGATAGATCGCCACCCGCGCCTCTTGTCCGATGGCATCCGCCGCATCCGACATTGCCCCCGGAATTTCCATCGCCACCGCGGTGATATCTTCGGCGGTCAAGGTGGTTTGCGCCTGTATCACCCGGGTGGCGACCAGACTGTCTGCCCAGCCCGGAAACGGCACCAGTATCAGCAAAACCCGCCACATCAGCGGATCTGCGAGGTTGCGGACAGCATCTGATCTGCCGCTGTGATCACTTTGGCGTTCAATTCATAGCCGCGCTGCGCCTTGATCAGCTCTGATACCTCGCGCACCGGATCGACGGTGCTTTCCTCAAGATAGCCTTGCCGCAAGGTGCCAAGCCCATCCAACCCCGGCGTGCCAACCAAAGGCGGCCCCGAAGCGGGGCTTTCCAGATACAGGTTCGACCCCATCGCCTCGAGCCCCTTTTCGTTGGTAAACCCCACCAGCCCGATCTGGCCCAGCAATTGCGAGGTGACCTGCCCGTTGAAAAAGGCATAAACCTCACCGTCCGCATTGATCGTCACGCTGCGCGCATCCGATGGAATCGTCATGCCGGGGGCAACCTGAAAGCCATCGGCAGTGACGATCAACCCGTCACCTGTGCGTTTCAAAGACCCGTCGCGGGTATAGCCCGACGCCCCCGAAGGCAGAGTCACCTCGATATAGCCGCGACCCTCGATGGCGACATCCAGATCATTGCCGGTTTGCAAAATTGTGCCTTGCCCCAGCACCACCGATACCGCCGAAGGCCGCACGCCAAGGCCCATCTGAATACCGGTCGGCAAAACTGACCCATCCTGCGCCGAAACCGTGCCGGGTTTGGCCAGTTTCTGATAATGCAGATCGACAAAGTCGGCGCGGCGCGCGTTATACCCGGTGGTCGACATGTTGGCCAAATTGTTGGCAACCACGTCGACCCGCATTTGTTGCGCGCTCATCCCCGAGGCGGCGATTTGAAGGGCGTTCATCTAAGGCTCCTACCGGCCAAGGGTTTCAACAACGGACCGCACACGTTTATCTTCCTGATCCATAAAGCTTTGTCCCAATTCATAGGCGCGCTGCACTTCGATCATCCGGGCGATTTCCATCACCGGGTTGACGTTGCTGTCTTCTAAAAAGCCTTGCAAAACAGTGCCGGTATCGCTGGGCTGGATCGCATCGGCCGCAAACATCGTCCCCGCCTGATGTTGCAGCGTCAGCGGATCGCTGGCTTGCCACAGGCCAATGCGGGCGACAGGGATGCCATCAGCAGACACCGAGCCATCTTGCGCCACCGCGACCGAGCGCGCGCCGGGTGGCACAAACACCGGCGCACCGCCTTGATCCAACAGCCGGTAGCCGTCATTTGTCATCAATTCGCCCGCCGCCGACGGGGTAAAACTGCCCGCCCGCGTCAGGCGTTCGCCGTTGGGCGTTTCAATCAGGAAAAACCCATTGCCCTGAATGGCGAAATCAAACGCCGCCCCGGTCTGGCTGATGCCGGCTTGGGTCAGATCGACCACCCGGCCCGACGCATGTGCCATCGACAATGACGGCCCACTGTCCATGCGGGCGACGTATTCTTCAAACACCACGCCCTCGCGCCGGAACCCGGTGGTCGAGATATTGGCGATATTGTTCGCCACCACCTGCATTTCGCGCATCAGGCCGGATTGGCGGGTCAGCGCGGTGTATCCTGCGGCGTCCATCTAGATCCCCGTAATCAAGGGGATGATCTGATCGGTGAAAAACGCCACCAAAGTGGCGGTCATAAAGCTCATCGAGGCCCAGAACACCACCAGCATCGCGCCAACTTTTGGCACAAAGGTCAGCGTCATTTCTTGAATGCTGGTCAACGCCTGAAACAGCCCGACCACCACCCCTGCCACCAACGCCACCATCAGCAAAGGTGCCGACATGATCACCGCCGCCCACAGGGCCTGACGCAGAATGTCAAAGATCATCTGCTCGGTCATACCGGCATCCTTAAGATTTCCTGATAGGCCTCGACCACTTTGTCGCGCACGGTGGCGACGGTTTCGACCGCCAGTTGCGATGATGCCAAGGCCTGAACCAACGCATGCGGATCGGCCCCGCCGGTCATTGCCGATCGGGCGGTTTGCTCGCCCGTGGCGAGGGTTTCGGCAAAGCGCGCCGCGAATTGGGCAAAGCCCGCCTCGGCCCCGCCGGATTGTGGGGCAGGCGCCGCCGCCGTGCGGGCGTGGGCATAAGATTGGGCGGCAAATGACGCTTTCACATCCATTCTGGATTTCCTTACCTGCGCAACAGATCGAACAGGCTTTGCGTCATCTGCCGCGCCTGATCGAACATTTTAAGATTGGCCTCGTAACTGCGCTGCGCTTCGCGGGCGTCGGCAATTTCGATCACCAGATCAACGTTTGAGCCGTCATAATTTCCCGATGCATCCGCCAGCGGATTGCCCGGATCATAGATGCTGGCCAGTGGGCTTTGATCCAGTTGCACGCGGGTGGTTTGCACCAAACCGCTGTCCATCGCCGCCTGAAACCCGATCACCTTGCGCCGGTAACCGGGGGTATCGGCGTTGGCGATATTTTCTGAAACATGCTGCAACCGGGCGGCCTGCGATTCCATCCCCGAAGCGGCAAAAGATAAAGATGTCAAAAGATCAGCCATTTACCGCCCCCCCTAGCGTGACCGGCCAAGCGAGGCGCGGATGATGTCAGAGGTGTTGCGGTAGATGGCCAAAGCCATTTCGTGGTCTTGCCGCACGCCTGCGGCCTTGACCATTTCCTGCTCCAGCGACACCGAATTTCCATTCGGTGCGCCGGTGTTGGTATCGCGCCGCACTTGCGGCTGCATCAGACTTTCGTCTGCCAGATTGTCGCCCACATTGGCATGGCCCAAACGGGTTGCCCGCATCTGGCCCCCCGCCGCCTGATAACTGTCGGCAAACGACGGCATATCCATCGCCTTAAATCCCGGCGTATCGGCATTGGCGACGTTCTGGGCAATCACACCCATCCGCGCCCCGGCTTGGGCCGCCATCGTCTGCGCCATTCTGGTCAGCTCTAGTTTTTCAAACATCGGGGCTTCTCCCTCGATCCACTTCATCAAGGCTTAAGGGTGATTCCTTTAGAAAGGGTAAGCAGGGAACAAAGAGTGATTCCAATGAGCGGTATTTTTGATGGGTTGCTGGCAGAAATCAGCGCGGTGCAGGTGGCATCGGCGCTGGGCCGGGTGGCCGAAGTGGCGCGCGGCACGGTGCAGGTGTCCGGCTTGCAGGCCCGCGCCTGTCTCGGCGACCGGGTTTTGATCGGCGGCACTTTGGGCGGCGAAGTGCTGCGCATCGGGTCCGCTGGCGTGCAGGTTCTGCCAGACGGGCCCACCGATGGGCTGGCTTTGGGGGCCGAAGTGGCGTTGATCGGGCTGTCTGGTCTTGCCCCCGATAACAGTTGGATCGGCCGTATCCTTGATCCCTACGGGCGCGCGATGGATGGCCGTCCGCTGTTTCGCGGCGCGGCCATGCGGCCCTTGATGGCCGAAGCGCCGCCTGCCTCAACGCGCCGACGGCTGGGCGCGCGGATGTCGACCGGGGTTGCGGTGTTCGACACGCTTTTGCCCATCGTTCAGGGTCAGCGCATCGGCCTTTTTGCCGGATCGGGCGTGGGCAAATCATCGCTTTTGGCCAAGTTCGCCCGCGGCGTGCAGGCCGATGTGGTGGTCATTGCCCTGATCGGCGAACGTGGCCGCGAATTGCGCGAATTTGTCGAACGGGTGCTGGGCCCCGATGGCATGGCCCGGTCGGTGATCATTGCCGCCACCTCGGATCAGTCGGCGTTGTCGCGCCGCCGCTGTGCGATGGCCGCGATGGCCGTGGCCGAACATTTTCGCGATCAGGGACTGCATGTTCTGTATCTTGCCGACTCGATCACCCGCTTTGCTGAGGCGCACCGCGAAGTGGCGCTTGCCGCAGGAGAGCAGGCCAGCCTGCGTGGTTTTCCGCCCTCGGTGTCGCAGGCGATCATGTCTTTGGCCGAACGGGCTGGTCCGGGGCCGGAAGGCGCGGGCGATATCACCGCCGTGTTTACGGTTCTGGTGGCGGGGTCGGATATGGATGAACCCATCGCCGATATCTTGCGCGGCGTGTTGGATGGCCATGTGGTGATGGACCGCAATATCGCCGAACGCGGCCGCTATCCGGCAATTGATCTGTTGCGGTCGGTGTCACGCAGCCTGCCGCAGGCCGCGACGGCGGATGAAAATGCGTTGATCGGGCAGGCAAGGCAGTTGTTGGGCGCGTGGGACCGGGTAGAGATGATGGTGCAAGCCGGGCTTTATGCCAAAGGATCGGATCCGGTTGTCGATAAGGCTATAAAGGTCTGGCCCGCTTTGGATGCATTTTTGGCCGAAGACGCCCCCACCGATGGCGTGCCGGGCAGTTTTCGCAGGCTGGCCGCGGCTTTGGCAATTGCGTAAAGTCAACGCAATGCAAAGGCGCTGGCGGACGCACTTCGGCTGACGCACCCCGCTGATGGGCGACCGGCCCCTGAATCCGGGCTTTATCGCAGCCGGTTGCGCGACGCCGTCACCGCCTGTTGCATCAGTTGCAAGGCGGAATTGCCACTGCCCGATTGGGCAAAACCATCAGCCTCGGATCGCAGCAAAAACCGTCGCAACAGCCCATCCACGGCGGCCGGATCGCTGAACTGCGCCATCGCATCGCTACCCAACTGCGCGCGGGCCTTGTCTTTGAACACGCCAAGCTGTTGATCGAGATCAAGCGCCCCCAGACCCGTGGGCAGGCCCAGTGCCTTTTCAAACACCCGGCGCAGCCCGGCGTTGCCCAACACAGAAAACCATTTTGCGTTTTCGGTGCTGCCCGTTTTGGTGGCAATCGCCGGCAGTTCGCGCTGCAGGTTCAGCGCAAGCCGCATATCGGGGTTCTGCTCGCCCACCGCGATTTCAAACTGCCGCGCTTGATACGCCGTCAGGATCTTGTCGGCAAAGGTAGAAATTTTGGTTGCAGGAATTTTGAAATCGCCAAAACCAAAAGTTGCCGACATTTTCTGATACTGCTTATCCGCCAGACGGTTGGCCAAAGTGCCGGGTTTCAGCGTGCCGTCCTCCAGCACTTTGCGGATGAAAAACTGATTGTTGATGTCATTGTCCAGCCCAAACGCGCCCAGCGCCACACGCAGCAAGCGCCGGTCGCTGACCAGTTGTTCGGCGGTGTCGATCGTGCCGATCTTGGCGCGAAAGTAATCCTCATCGCGTTTGATCCCGCTTGATCCGGCAAACGCGGCGGTTTGTGCGGGCATCGTGCGTTTCAAAAACGCCCAGCCCGCATAGCCGCCGACCGGGATCGCGGGCGTAAAATTCATGATGCGCGCGCGGCGGCAAACAGCCGTTCTTCCCGGGGCAGCAAGCCGCGCAGCGCCTTAAGCGCCTGATAATGCTGGTCGTCCAGCACAAAGGCGGTGGCTTGGGACAGCAGGGATCGGCTGTCAAAATCGGTCAGAACCTGGCTTAGCTGTTCGATGCCGCGCAGCAGTTGCAGCCGCGCATCGGCAGGCGCGATATCGCCTGACAGCACCGTTTGCGCGATATAGCATACCCGGCGCACCGGGGTGTTCACCTCTTCGGGGTGGATCGCGTCGCGCAGCCGCAAAATATGCGCGTTGGGCGTCATTATCGCCAGCCGCGACCGTTTTTCGCCGTTTTCAATCACTGCGCCGTTGATCAAAACCCGCTCATGCGGACCAAGTTTCAGAACCAATCCGGTCATGCCGCCCCCCCGTCGCCGCGCAACCCGCGCATCACGGCTGTGTTGATATCCACCAAAACGTCGATCGACGCCCCGTCATTGCGCACCGCCCGGCTGTGTTTGGCGGTGAATTCATAAAGATAAAACAGCTGTGCGCGCAGTTTTGCTGGCAACCCGTTGCTGGTTTCGGCGACATCCGCCGCCAACACCGACCACAGCCGCAAATTGTCATCAAGGGCTGTCAGCATCCCTGCATAGTTGCTGCGGCGCTGGGCCGAGGCGGTGTTCAGGCGTTGGGTTATTTGGGCCAGCAGGTCATATTCCAAAGCGCGCGGCGTTTTCTGCGGGGCTTCGGGGCGTGAATAAAGACTGCGCACGGCCATGGATTGGGCTGTCACGTCATTTCCTTCCTGGAAATTTGGGGCTTGAATGGTTGCCCCCGACTTTGGCGGTCAGGGGATCTTGGCCGAAGGGCTAACCCCCCGGCCAAGGATGTTAACGGAACAGCGCCAGAATGTTCTGCGGTGCCTGATTGGCGATCGACAGCGATTGTGTCGCCAACTGCTGCTGCACCTGCAATGCCTGCAACCGCGCCGAGGTTTCTTCCATATCGGCATCCACCATCGACCCGATCCCCGCCTTCAACGCATCCGACAACTTGCCGACGAAATCGCTTTGAATTTCGATCCGCTTTTGCGCCGAACCAAATTCCGCCGCCGCATTGATCGACCGGCTGATCATGGTTTCGATGTTGGACAAGGCCGATTTCGCCCCCGCGGTGGTTTTGACGTCAATCGCATCCAGACCGAACAAACCGCCCGATGCTTTGCCCCCCGCGTTGCCAATGCTGGCCAGCGCCAGACTGGCCGATCCGGTGCCGTCATTGTCGATGTTCAGCGTCCATTGTCCGGTCGTGGTATCTTGCGACACTTTGGTAGACACGCCGGGTTTGCCGGCAGAATCAATCGCCACTTTCAGGCCGCGCGCCACATCTTCCATGGTTTCGTTCTTGCCCGCGATGTAGTTGTAGGAATTGTTGCCGACGGTGGCCTTATAGCTGTCGCCTTCCGCCACGGCAGCGGCGGTTGACAGATCAATCTCTTCGGCGCGTTGCCGGATGGTTGATGCCGCGGCAGTGTTTGCGCCCGCGGGTGCTGCCCCGTTCACCGATGTGATATCCGACGTGCCCGTCCCGGCGGTGGCCGAAGTTTGCGCCACCGAAAGCCCTTCGAAAGCGCGGGTCGAGGTGATGGTCAAAACCCCGGCGGTGTTGGTCGCTGTAACACCCGACAGGCCCAAAGCGTTGATAGAGCCTGCAAAAGCCGTGGCAATATCGCTGACCGAAGATGTCAGTGCCGTGTAGGAAACCGACACGCCCGCCACTGTCAGGCTGGCAGTATCGCCCGCAGCCCAGGTTGACGCGAAGGTGACATCGGCAGTCTTGCCAGCCGAGGAAACCGCGGTTGCCCCGTTTTGCACCACGGCATTGGCTGACAAGGACGTGCCCGCACCATAAGTGCCTGCCGCCGTGGTCAGATCCTGACGCGCCACCTTGATGTTTGACGCCGCCACGTTGCCGTTGCCTGACCGGTCCAGCGACGCCAGAACATTCACATCATCGGTGCCGCTGATCATGTTCAGCCCGTTGAACTGCGCCGCGCCAACAACCGTCGCGATCTGGTCGCGCAACACCGAAATATCGGTTTGAATCTTGCTGCGATCAACGTTCTGTTCTTGCGAGGCCACAACCTTGCCTTTGATTTCGGTCAACAGATCGGTGATGGTTTCCGAAGCCTGCCGCGCCACCGAAATGGTCGACGATCCCAGCGCAAGGCTGTCGGAAATGCCTTTGAACCCTTTTACGTCCGATTCCATCACTTTGGAAATCGCCCAGACCGCAGAGTTGTCTTTGGCGTTGGAAATCGACTTGCCGGTCGAGATTTCCGACTGAGTTTTGCCCATATTCATGTTGATGCTTTTCATGGTCTGCAAGGCAACCATGGCACTGGTGTTGGTCAATAGAGACGACATATTCCGTTTCCTTCACGATCTGCCGACGCTTTACGCGGCATGTTTAAGCCATCAACCGATGGCACAAAGGCCGTTCCTGGCATTGCGTCCGGGGGTATCCCTGATGCGCCACCCCGTCGTGGGATGCAGGGTCATCAAGCCGTCATAGGTTCTAAGAGTTTGCTAATGCCGCCCCATCCGCCCGGATTTCTGTGCCAAGAAATTGAGGAAAACTTTCAGAATCTTCGCGCCAATTGGCCGGGCGTTGCGTGACTGGCCCGCTTGCCCGCGCCGTCATAGGTGATCAGGCCCGTGCCCGCGCCCTGCACTTCGGCCAATCGGCGCATGGCAGACCGCACCCCCCGTCCCGCGGCCACCAGACAGGCGGCGTTGCGGGCGGCTTTGCGCTGAATTGCCTGCAAATTTCTGGCGTCGGCGCTGCGCCCCAGACTGGCCACCGCCGTTTCCAGCGCGGGTGCAAGCCCGGCCAGCAGTGCAAAATCGGCCTGCAGGATCGCCTGGTGCATTTGGTCCAAAACCTGCGCGGCACTATGATTATTTTGCATGGCTTGCCCGTTCCGTAAGGGCCGCAAACAATTGTTCGGCCAGCCCGATACCGCCTTTTGCGACCATCTGTTTGGCCTGCTCTTGCCGTAAAAAGCTGGCGAATTGGTCTTCGCCAATGCCGCCACCAAACGAATCGCGCGCATCGCCCATCCCCGCAAGGCCTAGCATTTCCGATAGAAAGCTGGCCTCCAACGCGCGGGCTTGATCCATCAACCCCTGATCGCGCGGTGACAGTTTGGCCGGGCCGGGCAGCGGGCCTGCGGGATTAACCTGCATTTTTCTCTCCTGATTGATCAGATTTTTCCGACTATCTGCGATTCCGGTAAACAGGTGGTAACCAGTTGAAAGAATAATCCCCCCAGCACCGGCAGAAGCGGGCGCAGATATCGGGGTAGAATGACGCCACAGGTTCAACAGATTTTTGCCGTCCCGATTGTGGCGGGCGGCGCCAGTTCTGCCGCGTTGCCCAATGTCGGCGTAGATGCCGCGGCGGGGGCATGCGTTGCGGCGGGTCTGGAATGTGATTTTGGCAAGCTGATGCAAGCAGCTTCCGCAACGTTGATAGCACCGGCCATCGCCCCCCAAACGGCAAAACTGACGCCCGATATCGGCGCGCAGGCTGCCGCAGCGATGATCTTGCAGTCGGGGGGGGGGGATCCAACAGCGATAGCGGTTTTCGCGCCCGAAGACGCGTTGGCACTTCCTGTCGATGCGCGCGACATCCCTTTCGCCGCCGATCCGGCATCCGTCCCTGCCCAGTTGGACGCGATGTCAGTGCCGATGGTCGCCACAAATTTCACGTTGCCGATGATCCTGCCACCGCAGTCACCGCTGCCACCGATTTTGCCGCAACGAATCGAC
>JANPLZ010000054.1:0-31268 GCA_031422555.1 Cypionkella sp.
TGGCGGTCGGCCCCCAAGGGTGGCGATCTGAAGCCCGAAGTGATCGTGATGGATCCGGCCACGGGCGAACCAGTCCGCGGCGATTCTGGCAACCCGATCACCTACCCAATGTCGGTGGACGCCATTCTGTCGGTCGAAGACGGTCAGGAATTGCGGCCCGGCGATGTTGTGGCGCGTATTCCGCGCGAAGGTGCCAAGACCAAGGACATCACCGGGGGTCTGCCCCGCGTGGCCGAATTGTTCGAAGCCCGTCGCCCGAAAGACCACGCCATCATTGCCGAAGCCGATGGTTATGTGCGCTTTGGCAAAGACTATAAGAACAAGCGCCGCATCACGGTAGAACCTGTGGATGAGACGCTGCAGGCGCAGGAATATATGATCCCGAAGGGCAAGCATATTCCGGTGCAGGAAGGTGATTTCGTCCAGAAGGGCGATTACATCATGGACGGCAACCCGGCCCCGCACGATATCTTGCGGATCTTGGGGGTTGAGGCGCTGGCGAACTACATGATCGACGAAGTGCAGGATGTGTATCGCCTGCAAGGCGTGAAGATCAACGACAAGCACATCGAAGTCATCGTGCGCCAGATGCTGCAAAAGTTCGAAATCCTCGACAGTGGTGAGACCACGCTGCTGAAAGGCGAAAACGTCGACAAGCACGAGTTGGACGAGGCAAACGACAAAGCTGCCTCGCACGGCATGCGCATTGCGACGGCCGAGCCGATCTTGCTGGGCATCACCAAGGCATCGCTGCAGACCCGCAGCTTTATCTCGGCGGCGTCGTTCCAGGAAACCACGCGGGTGCTGACCGAAGCTTCGGTGCAGGGCAAGCGCGACAAACTTGTCGGCCTGAAAGAGAACGTCATCGTCGGCCGTCTGATCCCGGCAGGCACCGGTGGCGCCACCAGCCGTGTCAAAAAGATCGCCGCAGACCGCGATCAAAACGTGATCGAGCTGCGCCGTTCCGAAGCCGAAACCGCCGCCGCACTGGCAGCACCAATGGCCGTGATGGATACCAGCGATCTGGACAGTGGTTTGGTTGACACCGTCGAGTCGCGCGGCGAGTAATCGCGTTCATGAAACCGCAAAGGCCCCTTGGGAAACCGGGGGGCCTTTTGCGTTTGCGGGTAGGGGCCGATTGTGCCGCCCGATGCGGTCAATCCGGCATCACCGCCGGATCTCGCGCCAAAAGAAACGCTTCGGTCAGCACCGCATGATCGCCGATATGGTTCATCAAGATCAGGATCAACCTTGTATTCAAGGCGTGGCTTTCCGCCTCGGTCAGCCCGGCATGGGTTGCGATCAGGCTGGAATAGCTATCATCGGGATGCGTCAGATTGGCGGTGATGGTCAGCATTGCGGCGGCACCTTTCCGATTGCTCGCGCCAGTGCGGCCCGCACCGCGGTTTCGTCAAAACGGGTCCAGCGGGCAGCCACATGGTGATCCGGTCGGATCAGATATACCGCGCCCGACGCTGCACCAAGATAGCGGGCCTGCAATTCCGGCGTGAGATCTAAGGCAAGACGGTGAACCGTCAGCCCTTGCGCCAACGCACAATGAAGTGCGTCAATACCGATGGTCATCACCGTAAAGCCATCCCCAAATTGCCGCAACAGCCATCCCCCCGGCACCGGCGCATCGGGGCAGGCGCTGCCGGGTCGGGTGCGCCGCGGCATGTCGGCGTGGTCCGGCCCATTCAGGATTGATCCATCATAGGTGCAGGGCAAAGACAATCGCCCCGAATTTACCAGCGTGCGCGCAAACGGCACCGGTTTGGCCAGCGTCAGCACCGCGTTGCGAAACAGTTTTGACACCGGCGATTTCGGCGTGATGAAATCCGTGGCGCGGGTGGAATGCAGGATGTTTTCATCCGCTGCATAACCCCGTTCGGTATCGTAGCTGTCCAGCAGGGTGTCTGGCGCGTGTCCGCCAATCACCAGCGCCAGCTTCCAGCCCAGATTGTCTGCATCCTGCACGCCGGAATTTGCGCCGCGCGCGCCAAAGGGGCTGACTTGATGCGCAGAATCGCCGGCAAACAACACCCTGTTATGGCGGAACTTGTCCATGCGACGGCACTGAAACGTGTAGATCGAACACCAGCTCAGCGCATAGTCTTTGCCCGGTCCCAGCATCGCGTCAACGCGGGCGCGGATGCGGGCGGGTTCCAGTTCAACAGCGCGGTCGATGTTCCGGCCCAACTGAAAGTCGATCCGCCAGATGTCATCGGGCTGTTTGTGCAACAGCGCCGATGCGCCGGATTTGAAATGGGGTTCAAACCAGAACCAGCGTTCGGTCGGGAAAGCGGCCTTCATTTTGACGTCGGCGATCAGGAAATTATCCTCAAACACCCGCCCGTCAAAGCTGTGCCCCAGCATTTCCCGCACCGGTGATCTTGCGCCGTCACAAACGATCAGCCAATCGGCCTGCAACCGATAGGGGCCGTCCGGCGTCATCACCTTGATCAGCGCATGATCTGCGGCGGGGCTTACGGCATCGACGCGGTTCTTGCCGCGCACCTCGATCGGGGCGCCTTGGGATTTGGCTGTGACAATGGCGTCGTGCAGGAATTTTTCGAACCAAGGCTGTTGCAGATTGATAAAGGCGGGAAAGGCATGGCCACCCTCGGCCAACAGGTTGAATTCATAAAGCAACTTGTCATCATGAAAGACTTTACCGACGTTCCATTGCACCCCTTTGTTCAGCATCGGCGCTGCCGCGCCAAGCCGGTCGCATATTTCCAGCGTGCGTTTGGCAAAGCACAGCGCCTTGCTGCCTTCCCCAGAGCCGTCGTGGTCATCCAGCAAAAGCACCGGCACACCCCTGCGGCCCAGATCAAGGGCTGTGGCCAGTCCAACCGGTCCGCCGCCGACCACCATCACCTTGTGGCGTGCAGGCCTGGCTGCATCCTGATCAACAGACCGCGCATAGGGGTAAAGCCGCATCGAAACGGTATAGCGGTCTTCCACCAAATCCTTCATCTGCAGATCCCCCAAAGGCCCCTAGCTTTGCAGGGCTGCCCACATCTCAAGATCGCGCTGCGCCGTCCAGATGCGGGGATGGTCGATCCCGCGGGCCTCGTCATAGGCGCGGGCCACGTTGAACGGCAGACAGTGTTCGTAAATTGCATAATCGCGGAATTTATGGTCGCAGGCGGCGCGACACGCATCAAATGCCTCGCGCAGGCTGCCGTTGCGGGCGGCCACGCGGGCCACCGGGGCGTAAGTGCTGTCGATAAAATCGCGGGTGCGGTCGAGTGCGCCATTCACTGCAGCCTGGCCCAACACCGCATCGCCGCGCCCGGGGGCGATGGCGTTAAGCTGATAGGCGCGGATCGCCTGCAGCGTTGTGCCCCAGTCGGCGAAATGCCCGTCGCCGCAATAGCAGGCGGAATGCGCCTCGACGATATCGCCGGTGAACATCACATTGGCATCCGGCATGTGGATCACCGCATCGCCTGCGGTATGGGCGCGGCCCAGTTGCAAGATATCCACCCGGCGGTTGCCCAGAAACACGGACATCTTGCCGGTAAAGGTTGTGGTGGGCCAAGTCAGGCCGGGGATCGATTCATGCCCTTGAAACAGGCGGGGGAAGCGTTGAAACTCGCTGTCCCAATCTTGTTGCCCGCGCTCTGCAACCATGGTGCGGGCGGCTTCGGACATGATCACCTGCCCCGCACCAAAGGCCGACGCGCCCAGCACACGGACGGCATGGTAATGGGTCAGCACAACATGGCTGATCGGCTTGTCGGTGACGCCTCGGATGCAGTCGATCACCTTTTGCGCCAGTCGCGGCGTGGCTTGCGCCTCAATCACCATGACACTGTCATCGCCGATGATCACACCCGAATTTGGATCGCCTTGGGCGGTAAAGGCGTAAAGCCCTGCGCCAATCTCGACAAAGCTGATGGTCTTTTCGTGGGTGTCTCCTTGCGATGCGAAGGTCTTTGCCATGTCAGATCCTTGTCGAGAGGGGCGGCTTGGGCGGTTTCGACCGCGCCTGATCAGAAGTGATTGGAAGTCACGGCGGCCTTTTTGGCGACCAATTGCAACAGCAGCGTTATCGAATTATAGTTACATATGCAACTAAATAAACGCAACATCGCAACGAACCCCAATCGTATAAAAGCCGTGCATGCGGCCAATTCGCAGCGCTGTTGGCGTCGTGCAGCCAGACACCGATATCGTTGCCCCCCTTCCGACACGTAAAAATTCGCGGGACATTGTGGCAAAAACGGGCATCCCATGCAAAGCTGCCCGAATGAATGATGTGCCAAAACCCGCCTTCGACCTTGAACGCTTTTTGCCCTACCTGCTTAATCAGGCAGCCGAAGCAGCATCGCGTGGCTTTCAGGATATCTACCGTGACCGACATGCGATGACCCGCACGCAGTGGCGGGTTATGGCAAATCTGGGCAAGTTTGGCGCAATGACGGCCCGGGATATCTGTGCCATCAGCCATATCGAAAAAACGCAGGTCAGTCGGGCCGTGGCCCATTTGCAAAGCACAGGGATGCTGCTGCGCAGCCCGTCCGCGCAAGACCGTCGCGCCGAAATTCTGTCATTGACCGACACGGGACTTGCCGCCTTTGCCGATCTTGGCCAGCGCGCCGTGGACTATGACCGCGCTTTTCGGGCGTCGCTGGGGTCAAAGGCCGCCACGGAGTTGGATGCAGTTTTGCAAGCGATCATTGCAATGCGCACAGACGCCGCGGCGGGGGATGACGTCTGACCCCCCCCCGCAAGCCGCGCGTCAGCGGCCCGGCTGCACCACACCAGCCAAAACCCAAGCGTCAAATTCAGTCAGAACGGCGTCGCAAAAAGCCGCGTCATTGATATGGCACTCCAGAACGGTCAGATCGACCCGCGCCGCCATCGCGGCTTCTATTTCGGTGGCAAAGGCGTGCAAGCCCTCCGGATCATGCGCAACTTCGCCGGGCCGGTCCCATTCTTCAACTCCACCCTTTGGCAAGATGAATTTGGTCGGTCCTGTGGCCTGTGCCAGCCGGTCGGCGATAGCCCGCGCAATGGCGCGGCGTTCTTCGGCGTTGAACGCCACGTTTTTGATCAGGCGGTTGTGCTGATGAAACGCGCGGTCTTTGAAGCGGTCTGGAATGTCCTGCCAGCCCGCCAGATCAAGAATATCGGCAGCCCCCGGTGCCACCAGTTGCGGCGTGCCGCTGCGCCCGGCCCCTGTCAACCGATCCGCCCCGGCACTGACAATCGAGCCGAATTGCGCATTAACGAATTCCTGCAGCGAAAAATCCAGCACGCAAGCAAACGCGCCTGCCGCCGCCAGCCTTTCAAAGGCCATACCGCCCATGCCGGTGGTGTGAAAAACGGCAACGTCATAGCCGCGTTTCGTCAATGCGGGGTATAAGCGCTTCATGTATGTCAAACATGATGACCCAAGCGAGGTCATCCCGATAAGCGGGCGGTCAAATTTTGGCGGCTCCGCCGCTTGTGCCGCGCCAAGAACCGCGCCCGCCGCCTGAGAAAGCGACGATTTGCACAGCGGGTTCAGCCCATACAGCCCCCCCGCCCACAGCATGAATTGCACATCGGCGGCCATCCGGTCTGCCGTGATCAGCGGCGATCCGGCCACGGTTGACACAATGTATTTCGGCACGCCGATGGGCAGGGCTTGGGCGCATTCAAGCGCAAGATCGGTTCCCATAGTGCCACCAAGGGCAATCATCCCATCAAACCGGCCCGATTTGTGCAGACGGCGGACAAGGTTGGCGGCACCGACGCTCATCCGTGCAAACGCCGCGCCTTCCTCGCCAAGCGCGATCAGTGCGTCGATGGTGGTATCGGCGGCGGCGGCGACTTCGTGCTTGGTGATTGCAACGGGCATCGCCGTGTCACCCAGAATGCTGACATCCATCGCCAGCACTGCGCCGCCTTGCGATATGATCCGCCCGAGCAGATAGGCCAGCTCGTCGGCTTTGGTGTCAAACGTGCCGATCACCAGAATGGTCTTTGTCATCCCGCCCCCCCTATCTGGCCGGTGCGTTTTGCAAATAGGCGGCACACAACTGTGCGGCTTGCGCGATGAACCGCGCGTTGCGCGCATGGCCGCCCTCTTCATGGATGCGTGGCACGATCCAACCCACATAGGTCAGCGCCCGAAGCACCACAAACATCTCCAGCGCCGACAGATCAAGCGCCCGCAGGCTGTGATATCCGTGGATCAACGCGGCCTTCATCTGCGGATAGTCTGGCTCGTCCAGTGTCTTTAACAGCACGGTTGCCATGTCGAATTGACGATAACCGAAACCGCCATCGTCAAAGTCGATCATCCTGACCACATCCCCGTCCAGCAACAGGTTTTCGCGCACAAGATCGGCGTGGATCAGGCCGTGGTCAAGGTCGTGCGCCCCGTGGGCAAGATGGTTTTGCGCGGTTTGCCGGAACCGCTGGAACAGGTGGCGGGTGGCGGCATCCAGCGTCGGATTTTCCCAAAACCGCCCCCAGACCGGGGCATCGCCCAACAAGCCGTCGCTGTCCCAATTGCAGCGCCGAAACCAATCCGGGCGCACCCAGCCGTCACAGGCAAGGTGCAATCGCGCCATCTCTGCGCCAATGGCGTGAAAGGTGCCCACCCGGTTTTTCAGCACCAAAGGTGTGCGGCTTTTGCCCAAAGGGGTGCCGCGCAGCCAACTACTCAGGTCAACAAATGCCGCGCCCAGTGGCTCTGACACCTGACCCCGAAGCGAGGGTATCGGTCTGGGCACATGCAAACCGGCCTGGTGCATCGCATCCAGCCATGTCAGTTCGGACAGCACTTCGTCGCGTTGCCGATAGCCCGGTCGCCGGATGCGCAAAGCGTAGTCGCCATCCACGGCAGTAACCCGGTAGACCATGTTTTCGCGGCCCGCCTCAAAACTGCAGGCAGCGGTTTCCAACCCCCAAAGCGCCAAGGCTTGGGAAACCTGCGCCGTCATGCCGCCACCGGGGTCTCGGCCAGAACCGCATCCAACGTGGTGATCAAAACATCCAGATGGTCTTGGTCAAACGGCATTGGCGGGCGAATTTTCAAGGTGTTCTTGTGGCGACCCAGTTTTGACAACAGCACGCCGCGCTGCCGCATCGCGTTGACGACGCGGTCGGCATAGGCTGTCGCTGGCTGTTTGGTGACAGGATCAAGCACAAATTCGGCGCCAAAAACCATCCCAGATTGCCGAACATCGCCGATCACCGGATATTTGCTGGCCAGTTGCAGCAACCGGTCATGGGCCAGCCTGCCCATCGTGGCCGCATGCGCGGTCAGCCCGTTTTCGTGCAATTCGTCCAACACCGCCATTGCTGCGGCACAACTGACCGGATTGCCGCCAAAGGTGTTGAAATACCGGAACGCGTGGCGGAACCGCGCCATGATATCCGCCGTGGTCACCAGCCCGGCAACCGGGTGACCGTTGCCCATCGGCTTGCCCATGGTGACGATATCGGGAATGACGCCCTGCTTTTGGTGACCCCAGAAATGGCTGCCACAACGGCCGAAACCGGATTGAACCTCGTCACAGATCAGCAGCCCGCCTGCGCGTCTTACCGCCTCGGCCGCCGGTTTCAGCCAACCGTCGCGTTGCATCGGAAAGCCTTCGTTCAAAAATAGCGGGCATACAATCAGGGCGGCAAAGCCGATGCCGCTGTGGTTCAGATCGTCAATCGCCGCACGCACATGGGCCGCGAAGTGCTGGCCATCGGGGTCGGGGTTTCTGTAACTGTCAGGGGCCGCGACATGGCGCAGATATTGGCCCAATCCGAACCCCACCTCTGGCACATTGCTTTTCGACAGATGGCTGACCAGCGTTGTGTTGCCGTGATAGGTCGCATCGGTTGCCACAATGCCGCGCTTGCCGGTCGCCGCTTCGGCCATGCGCAAGGCAATGTCGTTGGCTTCGGATCCGCTGCAGGTTAAAATTGCGGTTTTCAATGGATCGTCATATGTCGCGGTCAGACGCTCGACATAGTTAAGAATACCGTCATGCAAATAGCGGGTGTGGGTGTTCAGCAGCGCCGCCTGCTTGCAGATGGCGGCAACGACGCGGGGGTTGCAATGCCCGACATGGGGCACATTATTATAGCAATCCAGATACTTGCGCCCCGCCGCATCCCAAAGCCAGACACCGCTGCCGCGCACAATGTGAACAGGATCATCGTAAAAGGTTGAAAAGTTGGGGCCAAGCAGCGCTGCACGCCGGTCCATCAGGTTACCCATCGGATGGCCCTTTCGTTTCCGCGTCACCGCGGCCTTTGGTAAGCGTCCAAATCTGCGTGCCAACCGCAAGGACAATCATCATAAACAGGATAAAGGCGATGGGTCGGTCGATGAAATCCAACGGATCGCGCACCCGGGCCATCGCAGTTCGTAGCCGGTCTTCCATCAATTTGCCCAGCACCAACCCCAGTATGACCGGCGACGTGGGCAGATCAAGCCGCTTAAGAATAAAGCCAAAGACCCCAAACGCCGAAGCGATGGCGACATCATTCAACGAATTTCGCAGCGTATACACCCCGATCAGACTGAAGGTCAGGATGACAATGCCAAGGAACCGGCCGGGAATGCGCATCACCAACATCAGCGGTTTTGTCGAGTAGAACAAGAACATGACCACAAGGATATTAAGTAAAAACAATGAGATATACAGTGCATAGATGAAATCCAGATGTTCAGCAAAAAGCTGCGGTCCGGGAATAACATTATGCACATAGAACACCGCCAGCATCATCGCGGTCAGTTCCTCGCCGGGTATGCCCAAAGCCAAAAGCGGGATCATCGCGGCAGGCGGCACCGCGTTATTGGCGGCCTCGGATACCACAACGCCTTCGGGATTGCCTTTGCCAAAAAGTTCGGGCGTCTTAGACGTGCGTTGGGCGTAAGAATATGACAAGAATTGCGCCATGAATTCGCCCACACCGGGGATCATGCCGCAAATAACCCCAAAGCCCGAGGCAACCGTCACCACGCGCCGAAAGATCCACATCTCGCGCATCTGGTCCATAAAGCCGATTTTGGTCACTTGGGGCATTTCGGTCTTGGTGTCTTTTGACATTAGCAACACCAGCGCCTGCCCGATGGCAAACAGACCCAGCACCACCACGATAAGATCGACACCCGATTGCAGCCACGGTTGGCCAAACGTAAAGCGCTGGGTATAGGCAGTGGGTTCGATACCGATGGTCTGCAAAAAGATGCCAAGGCAGGCCAGTATCGCCGCAGCCAGTGCCTGCCCGCGATGGGTGATGACGACCAGCATGATGCCAAGACAGGCCGCCAGAAAAATCTCGCGCGCGCCAAACATCGGCGCAATTTTTGCCAGCACCGGGGCCATCAGCATCAGCGCAACAATCGCAAACATCGCCCCGAAAAAGGACGACCCATAGGCAAGGCACAGCGCGCGCCGGGCTTCGCCGCGTTTGGTCATCGGATAGCCATCATAGGTGGTCAGCGCGCTGACAGGGGTGCCGGGCGTGTTGATCAAAATGGCTGGAATAGCGCTGCCATAGGCGGATGAGCCGTAAATTCCCAGCAGTGCCGTCAGCCCAACCAACGGATCAAGCGAAAACGTCAGCGGCAGCACAATCGCAATCGCAACCGCCGCGCCAACGCCGGGCATGGCACCCACCAGCACTCCACCGATTGACCCGACCAACAGGGCGACCAGCACATCCCAACGCGCCAGCAGGTCGATGCTTGACAGAAGTGTGGTCATCGCCGCCTCAGAAGAAACGCAAAAGGATATAGCGCATCCCTTCGGGGGCGTAGTGATAGATCGCCCCCGCCGGGATTTTCACGTTCATTGCGGTTTTGAAGAACAACACGACGCACAGGCCAAAAAGACCTGCGATCAGCACGGTGCGCCCGCGATAGCCCACCCGCAGCGCCAGACCGACGCAAAAGGAAATGGTTGCAAACAGATACCCTATGATCGGTATCGCCGCGACATACAGCATATACCACCCGATGAATTCCAACGACCGCACCCATGCGATCGCCTCTTGCCAGCGGCCCGGCGTTCGGGCGACCCTTGCACGGGACAAAACGTTCAGAAAACCAAACAGCACAACGCCGCATAGCGACAGCGCGGGCCAGAAACGGGGCTGCGACGCAAAGCCCTTTCCGGGCAGCCACGTGGTCTGCCATGGCACGGCCGCCAGCAGCACCAGCGCGATCAGCATCGTTATGGTGGCAAACAGAATCTCGCCCGGCTTGCGGCTTTGCGGAAAAAGATGAAGAGGATCGGCGTCTTGGTGGCTCATTCAACCGACCTTTGGTTCAGGGCTGTCCACGGGTTGCAGTGCGTGGCAGCAGGTGTATCCGGCCAAGCGGTGGCCCATGGTGACCATGGTTTACCAGTGGCACGCAAGCCTGACTGTCTGGGCGAAGACAGTCAGGACGGCAATGGATTTACGGCTCCAGCATTTTTGCTATACGGCCCGACACGTCGATATCCGATGCAATGCGGGCGGCAGCATCTGCAGCATCCATCCAATAAACGATTGCCCCGGTTTGCGCCGCCAAATCTTGCGCGCGGGTCGACGCCATTGTTTCCTTTGCCGAAGCGATGATCTTGTCGCGCACATCCTGCGGCGTGTCTTTATGCACGAAAAGGCCGTTCCAAAGCGAGACATTCAGGTTTGGAACGATGGATGCCAGCGACGGCGCTTCGGGGATAACGGAAATCGGCGATTCAGTGATCGTCGCCAGAATTTTCACGCTATCAAGGCAGGGTAAAAGCTGTTGAATGGTGGTGTTTACCACGTCAAAATCCCCTGACGCCAACGAATTACAGTCCAAAGCCGCTGCCGAAGCATCGCCGCCCCACGCAAAACCCAATTCTTTTGCGGCGGCAAAAGTGGCTTGGGTGGGCAGCAGGAATGCGCCGAAGTGGCCCAGCAACTGCGGCTCTGTTTTTGAATGCTCGGCCAGTTCTTGCATGGTTGAAAAAGGCGCATCGGCGGCGGTGGCAATCACAAAGGGATAGGTCAGAAAGATCCCCAGCGGATCAAACGGATCCGGGTTCAGCCCGGGCACACCGACCAAAGGTCCGACGACGGGTATATCAACCACGAATGACCCAACGGTATAGCCGTCCGCCGGGGCAGAGGCGACTTCGGCCGCCCCGGGAAATGGCCCGCCTTCGGAGGGTTTGTTAACAACCGCGGCCGCGACGCCATATTTGATCTCAAAATCTTCGGCGATCATCCGGGTCAGCACGTCTTCCAGATCGCCCGGCGGGAAGGGCACAACAAAGCTGACCGGACGATCCGGGTATTCCGCAAACGCAGGCACAGCAAAGCTGCCCGCCGCCGCCACAAGCAAAATGAGTTTTGATTTATGCATTGACGATCCCCTTATGGTTCATTATTATCACCGTTAGTTCAATATTAGGCAACCAGTCGATCTGCGTCAATAAAATTTGATGGGCCGGGTGGCAGGCATCAAGCCGGAGATCAGAAGCATCATGTCCACAACAGTTGCCAAAGCCCTTGCGCTGCTGGATTTTTTCTCGGATTCCGAACCAGAAATCGGCTTGTCCGAATTGGCCAGACGGTCTGGTGTCGATAAGGCTACGGTGCACCGGATGCTTTTGGTGATGTGTGATCACGGCCTTGTGGAAAAACGTGGTGCGGCGCGGCTTTACCGGTTGGGCGCAGGGGTGTTGCGCTTGGCGCGGGTGCGGGAAACTGCGTTTCCGGTGTCGTCGGTATTTCAGCATTCGCTGGCCATCCTGTCTGCCAACACCGGTGAGACCGCGCACGCGTCGCTGATCGCGGGCCGGGCGTTGGCGACCATTGGGGTTTGTGAAAGCAACCGGGGCAGCCGCGTGTCACTGGTGGCGGGCGAGATTTTGCGGATGCACAGCACAGCATCGGGTCTGGTGGTGCTGGCTTTCTCGAAGCCAGACATCGTTGACCGCGCCCTGAACGAGCCGATGGTCGCAAAAACCTCGCGGACGATCACCAATACGGCGGTTTTGCGGGCGCGCTTGCAGGAAATCCGGTTGACCGGCTTTGCCGACGCCGACCAAACCAACGAAGACGATGTCTACGGTCTGGCGGTGCCGGTGTTTGATGTTGACGGCACACCGGCCGGGGCCATCGCCGTCGCAACGCCGGCGCATCGTATGACCAACGATTTGCGCCATCAGGTTATCGCGGCGCTGTTTCAAGAGGCCGAAAAAATCAACTTCGGCATCGGCGGCAACCCACCCGCCGATTTCCGCGCCGCTGTTGCGCGGTTTTCGCAAACGTAAGCCGTCGGCCCCAAGGGCGTGGGTTAGCAGTAGCGCCCTGACCTTTGAACCGAGCCGCAACATTGGATCGCCCCGGTTGACCCATCTGTCGGATCAGCGCATAATATAAACCAATGGTGTAAATATAGAACCGATATTATGCAAAATCAGATCGACCACCTTCGCACAGCCGCGCTTGCTCCGTTTTTGCAAGTTGTGGATGGCCAGCATATTGCTGCGTCAGACGGTGCAACTATTGCTGCGGTAACGCCCATTGACGGCAAAGTTCTGACAACGTTTCCGCGCGGAACGCGGGCTGATGCAGATGTCGCCATTGCCGCTGCACGGCGCGCCTTTGACGATGGGCGCTGGTCTGACCTGCCCCCTGCAACCCGGAAAAAAGTCCTGTTGAAATGGGCCGATCTGATCGAGGCCAGCGCGCTTGAAATCGCGGTGCTTGGGGTGCGCGAAAACGGCACCGAAATCAGTATGGCGCTGAAAGCCGAACCGATGTCCGCCGCTGCGACGTTGCGCTATTACGCCGAGGCCATTGATAAACTGCACGGAGAGATTGCCCCGACTGACCCGGCCTTTCTGGGTCTGGTTCACCGTGAACCCGCAGGCGTGGTGGGCGCCATCGTGCCGTGGAATTTTCCGTTGATGATCGGCGCGTGGAAATTCGGCCCCGCGCTTGCGGCGGGCTGCACCATGGTTTTGAAACCCGCCGAGACCGCGTCGCTGGCGCTGCTGCGGGTGGCAGCACTGGGCCTGCAGGCAGGGTTGCCCCCCGGCGTTTTCAATGTGGTGACCGGCGAAGGTGCGGTTGTGGGCGCGCAAATTGCAGAGTCGATGGACGTGGACGTGCTGGTCTTTACCGGGTCGGCAACCACGGGTCGGCGTTTGCTTGCCGCAGCGGCGCGATCCAATTTGAAGCGCGTTTATCTCGAATTGGGCGGCAAATCCCCCAACATCGTTTTTGCTGACGCCCCAAACCTTGATGATGCCGCCAAGGTGTCGGCCAACGGCATCTTTCGCAATGCCGGGCAGGTCTGCATCGCGGGGTCGCGTATTTTGGTTGAACGCAGCATCCATGCAGATTTCGTTGACCGCCTTGCCGCCCATGCTGCCGCCATAAACGTCGGTGATCCGCTGAACCTTGCAACGCAATGCGGTGCGGTGAATTCCGAACGGCAACTGCTGCAAAACCTTGGCTTTGTCGATGAGGCCCGAAGTCTGGGCCGCCGTGTGATCGGTGGGGAACGTATCTTGCAACATACCGGTGGGTTTTTCATGTCGCCCGCGATTATCGCCGATGCCCAACCCACGGACCGGGCCTTTCGCCAAGAGGTGTTTGGCCCGGTTGTCACAGTGACCCCGTTTGATACCGAAGCCGAGGCGATTGCGCTTGCAAACGACACCACCTACGGGCTTGCCGCTGCCGTCTGGACGGCCAACCTGTCACGCGCGCATCGCATGGTGCGCAAAATCCGGGCGGGTCTGGTGCATGTGAACACCTATGGCGGCGCTGATCTGACGGTGCCGCTGGGGGGTGTCAAGCAATCGGGCAACGGCCACGACAAATCGCTGCACGCGTTTGACAAGTTCCTGACCCTGAAAACCGCCTGGATAAAGCTGTGAGTCGCGCGTGATTGACTTTTGCAAGGATTCCGAACCGATGCTGAACCTGATGCGAGATTCAAATTTCCTCAAGGAAAACAATGCCCGCCGCTTGTGGCATCCGATGGCGCATCCGGCGGAAAGCCTTGCCACCCCGCCCGATATCATCGTGGCTGGCGAAGGGGCAGAGATTATAGACGTGGACGGGCACCGCCTGATTGATGCGGTGGGCGGATTGTGGAACGTCAACCTTGGCTATTCGTGTGAACCGATCAAAGCGGCGATTGCAGCACAGCTTGATCAATTGCCGTATTATTCGATCTTTCGCGGCACCACCAATGACACGGTGATCGAACTGGCTGAAATATTGGCCACGTTCTTTGCCCCCGATGGACTGTCGCGGGCGTTTTTCACATCGGGTGGGTCCGACAGCGTCGAGGTGGCACTGCGCCTTGCGCGTCAGTATCATAAAATTCGCGGCGATGCGGGCCGGATCAAGTTTCTAAGCCTTAAAAAGGGCTATCACGGCACGCATACGCTGGGCGCGTCGGTCAATGGCAACGCCAATTTCCGCACCCAGTACGAACCGCTGCTGCCGGGATGTTTTCACACCCCCGCACCCTATGCGTACCGCAATCCCTTCAATGAACCCGACCCCGCCCGGCTGGCGCAGCTATGTCTTGCGGCCATCGAGGATGAGATAAGGTTTCAGGATGCCGCAACCATCGCCGCTTTTATCATTGAGCCGATCCTCGGGGCAGGCGGGGTGATTCCGCCGCATGAAACTTTCATGCCGGGTGTGCGGGCGCTGTGTTCAAAATACGGGATTCTTCTGGTGGCGGATGAGGTGATCACCGCATTTGGCCGCACCGGCAGTTGGTCAGGGTCGCGGCATTGGGGGGTGCAGCCCGATCTTCTGTGCGCCGCAAAGGCCATCACCAACGGCTACTTTCCGTTTGGGGCAGTGATGATATCCGACGCGGTGGCCGAGGTTTTTGAAAAAGACACCTCGGGCAAAGCGGCGATAGGGTCAGGCTATACTTATTCCGGCCATCCGGTCGGCGCGGCGGCGGCCATGGCCTGTCTGAAAGAAACCGTTCGTTTGCAAGTCAAAGACAACGCAGCCTTGCGCGGAGATCAGCTTTTTGCCGGGTTGCAGGCCTTGATGGCCGCGCATCCGGTTGTTGGTGATGTGCGGGGCGGGCATGGGTTGATGTGTGCGGTTGAACTGGTATCCGACCGCGCAACCAAGGCCGCGATCGACAAAAAAACCATCGGCAAATTGCACCGGGTCGCCTATGAGGCGGGCGTGATGCTGCGGATATCGGGCAATAACATCATCTTGTCGCCGCCCTTGATTATCACTGACAGTCAGATTGCAAAAATTCTGTCGGCGTTGAAAGCGGGGCTTTCGGCGGTATAGACGGCACAACGGGCGCGGTTATCGGCGCTAACCCCGGCCGCCCGGCCTGCCGCGCGACTGCGGGTGATCGCTTGCAAGACAGCGGGTTTTACAACCGGATGCGATGGATTGCCCGGATAATCCATGGCGGCGGCCAGATCGGACGGGCCAACGCCTGTCGCAACGCGCCGTTTCAGAATATTTTCAGGTGCGGGCATCCCCAGCGCTTTGGTTCAGAAATTCAGATCAACATGGCCAAAGTGACCAAAATCGGCGTGAAACCGCGCGCCCGGTGTGGCCTCGATAGGGCGGATAAAGCTGCCTGACAGCAAAACGTCGCCGGCTGCGATCCCCATTCCGTAATGCGCCAACCGGTGTGTCAGCCACACGATTCCCATCACCGGATCGTTCAGCACGCCCGCGCCAAGGCCAGTTTCTTCGACCACACCGTCGCGGCTGACAATGGCCCCAACCCAGCGCAGATCGAAGGCATCGACTGCATGACGAGCCGCGCCCAGCACGATGCCCGCGTTGGCCGCATTGTCGCTGATGGTATCGGTGATGATCCGGACTTTGCCGGTTGGAGGATCAGACCGCAGCATCCGCGTATCGAGGATCTCAAGGCTGGGGGCGACGAAATCGGTTGCGGCCAGCACGTCATCGCGCGTCACATTTGCCCCGGCCAAAGGCCACTTCATCACAAACGCAATTTCTGCCTCAATGCGGGGTTGGATAAAGCGGTTTGCCGAAACCGTGCCTGCGTTTTCAAACAGCATATCATCCAACAGCACGCCCGAATCCGGGGTGGTGATGTTCAACGCCTGCTGCATTGCGCGGCTGGTCAGCCCGATTTTCCAGCCAATCACCTTGGCCCCCGCGTGCCGCTTCAGCGTCACCAGCGCTTCCTGCACGCCGTATGCATCATCCAGGGTCATGCCGGGGTATTGCACCGACAACAGCCCCCGCGGGCGGCGGGAAAGTTCGGCGCGAAACAGCGTCTCTGCGGCTGTTTTGATGTCATCGGGGGTCATTCGTCGGCCACCCCGTTGCGCAAAAGCCCAATCCCTTCCGCCGCAACTTCGATCACGTCGCCGGGTTTTAACCAGACCGGCGGATCAAACCGCGCGCCCGCACCGGTGGGGGTGCCCGTGACGATGATATCCCCCGGCATCAGCGTGGTGAACGTGCTGATGTAGGCGATCTGCCGCGCCACCGGGAACAGCATGCGCGCGGTGCGGTCGCATTGCCGAATTTCGCCGTTGACGCGGGTGGTCAGGGCCACATCGACAATCTGCGACGGATCGCGGTAGGGCACCAGCCACGGCCCGATCGACCCCGACGCATCCCAGTTTTTGCCTTGGGTCACGTTAAACTTGGCATGGCGCACCCAGTCGCGGATGGTGCCTTCATTGCAAAGCGTCAAACCCGCGATATGGGTCAGCGCCGCCGCCTCGGGTATCCTGCGCCCGCCTTTGCCGATCACCACCGCAATTTCGCCTTCATAGTCCAGTTGCGCGCTTTCGGGCGGGCGGATCAAGGGCGTGCCATGGCCGGTAAAGCTGCGGGCAAAGCGCGGGAACAGCGACATGTTCGGCGGCGCGTCCTGACCGTCTTTATACTCGGCATTGCGGTCGGGAAAGTTCACGCCGACACAGATGATCTTTTCCGGGTCGGGCACAGGAATGTCATAGATGAACGAACCTTCATAATGGCTGGCATCGCGCCGGTTGGCTGCGGCCAGCACCTGCGCAATCGCTTGCGCTGCGATGACGTTGCGCAGGGTTTTCCAGTGCGGAAATTCGCCCGAAAGCGCAAGCACACCGCCGGGGGCCGTCACCCCCCAATGCTGTGTGCCATCTGCAGTAAAGGTGACAAGGTTCATCGGATACCCCCGATGGCAAAGCAGGTGTCGCCGGTCATATCTGCCAATTGGTTGTTTCGGCGGGCACTAAACGCGACCTCGCCCGCGATCTCGCGACAGCCGCCCCGCCCCGTTTGCTGCTGCTGGTTTGCATCAGTCCGGCGTGCCGGGTTACCATGGGTCATGGCGCGATGATCGGGGTGGCTTTCAGATCACTTTCCACAAGGCTTGCGCCCTCAAACGGTGACCCCAATTCAAACCATGATCGGGGTGCGGCGGCCCCCCACAAGGTTTGGCGTTGCGGGTCTTTCAGATTCCATTTGATCGGTTCATGGTCCGGGTCATTGGTTTGATAGTCCGAGCAGTAAACCTCGGTCCGGTGGCCGTCTTTGTCACGGATATACAGGAAAAAGGCGTTGGATATCCCATGCCGCCCCGGCCCGCGTTCGATATTGGCCAGATAGCCGGTGGTCGACATCAAATCCAGCAAGTCGATGATGTTCAGTGGTGTTGGCACCCAAAACGCCGTGTGGTGCAGGCGGGGGCCGGTGCCGTTGGTAAAGGCGATGTCATGCACGCCGCCTTTGCGCTGCATCCAAGCCGCCCATGTCCTCCCGGTTTCTTCGTCGGCGGTATATTCGGTCACCCGAAAGCCCATGTCGCCGTAGAAGGCGACCGCCGCATCGACATTGGCCGAAAACAGGTTGAAATGATCAATCCGTAACGGTTTTACGCCCCGGTAAAGGTGATATTGCTGATGGATCGACGGCATGCGGTCCATCGTTGCGTAAAATTCCAGCGGCACGCCCCAAGGGTCACGCGTCGCCAGAACACGGCCCATAAAGGGCCGCTTGATCCAAGCCACCGGCAGGTCGCGCGCGGCAAACCAATGTGCCGCCTTGTCAAGATCGTCTTCGGACCAGACTTTGAAGCCCAGCACCCCTACCGACGCCTCGGCGGCCTTGCGCAGGATGATGCAATGATGGCCGCGTTCTTCCAGCGCGCGCAGACAGATATGGTCGCGGTCTTCATGGGTAACTTGCAGCCCAAGGGTATCGACGTAAAAGCCCCGGCTCCATACCAGATCGGTAACGCGCAACTCGACATGGCTAAGACGGACGATGTTGAAGGGCGGATACAGGTTTGGGGCGGGCAGGGGCATGGCAGATCCTATGGGGCAAAAAGGTCATCGGATGGCGGCAACAGGCGTGGTCACCCACCCAAGCGTTGAATCTGGTGCGGGCCAAGCGCAAGCGAGGTGTTCTTTGTTTCCATATAAAACTCGAACGACCAATCGCCGCCATCGCGCCCGACACCGCTGGCCTTGATCCCGCCAAACGGCGTGGGCAGATGGCGGACGTTTTCCGAGTTGACCCAGATCATGCCCGCCTCCAGCCGATCACTGAACCGCAGCGCGCGGGTCAGATCATTGGTCCAGACATACCCGGCCAGCCCGTAAGCCACACCGTTGGCGATGGCCAAGGCGTCGTCTTCATCCTTGAAACGGATCGAGGTCAGGAACGGGCCAAACACCTCTTCCTGTGCGATCCGCATGTCGGGGGTGGCATCGGTGAACAGTGTCGGCCGGATGAAAACCCCGGTCTTGCCCACCCGGGTGCCGCCCGCGGCCAGCGTCGCACCTTCGGCAAGGCCGACCGAAACATAACCAGCGACTTTGTCGAAATGGGTCTGGTGGATCAGCGGCCCAATTTCAGTGGCGGGATCCAGTGGATGGCCAACCTTGATCGCGTTCACCCGCGCGACCAGCATCTTATGAAAGCGGTCCGCAATGGTGTCTTGCACCAAAAGCCGCGACGACGAGGTGCAGCGTTCGCCGTTCAGTGAATAGATCATAAAGATCACCGCATCCAGCGCGCGGTCCAGATCAGCATCGGCGAACACCACGACAGGATTCTTGCCGCCCAATTCGAAATGCACCCGTTTCAGCGTGTCAGCGCCCTGTTTCATGATCATGCTGCCGGTGCGGCTTTCGCCCACAAAGGCAATGGCCTTGATGTCGGGATGTTCGGTCAGCGCGCGGCCGGCACCTTCGCCCATACCGTTGACAAGGTTCAAAACGCCGGGCGGCAGGCCCGCTTCGTGGCAGATTTCTGCCAAAATCCGTGCTGTCAGCGGGCTGAACTCGGCAGGTTTGTGAACAACCGTGCAGCCTGCCGCCAAAGCGGGCGCTATTTTCCACGTCGACAGCATAAAGGGTGTGTTCCAGGGCGTGATGACCCCCACCGGCCCGATGGGATTGCGGCTGGTGATGTTCCAATGCGTCGATGTCGGCAGGCTTTGGCCGTTGCGGGCATTGGGGGCCAGATCGGCGAAAAAGCGGAAGTTCTCGGCCCCGCGCAGGGCCGCCTTTGACATGAATCGCCACGGCTGCCCGGTATCCCAACATTCGCACAGCGCGATTTCTTCGGCACGGGCTTCGATCAGATCGGCAATGCGGTGCAAGATGGTTTTGCGCGCGCCACCCTCCAGCGCCGCCCATGCCGGAAACGCGGCCTTGGCGGCGCGTGCCGCTGCATCCACCGTTTGGGCGGTGCCAAGCGCCACTTTGGCGATCAGGCTTTCGTCAACCGGAGAGCGGGTTTCGAACCAATCGTCTGCCGCAACATCCTGACCCGCAATCAGGTTCAAGATGCCCTTGTTCTGATAGCGCGCAAGATGGGTGTCCAATTTGGACATCTGGCAGGCAAGTGCTGTCATGGGGTTTCTCTGGGCAGATAACGGCCGATGGACGAAGTTTTCGGCGCAAGCGCGGGGTCAATGTCGCGCATCTCAAAACTAAGCAGGAAAGACGTATCGGCCAAGACCGTGGCGCAAAACCGTTCGGCGGCGGCAAAGATTGTGGCGGTGGCGGCGGCCTTGTCGGCATCGCTGCGCCCGGCGCGCAGCCGCAGAGACATATCAAGGAATGCGTGGGCAGGATGACCATCTGCGATGACCCAATGGCTGCAGGCCGTGGCACGCACGCGAATGCCCGCCAAAGGCAAAATGCCGGTCTGCACCGCGGCGTCGCGGATGACGCGACAAAACGCAGCCACATCCATTCTTTCTTCAAGGTTTGCAGAATAGTCGATTTGAATATGCGGCATCAGACTCTCCACTTATTTGCTTTGTTAAATATATGGCTTTGTCTGTCAACCGCCTTTTGGTGACTTGCGGCTTAAACCACTTCGCGCGATAGAAGTGGCATGACAGAGCCTTATACCCCTATGCGCAAAACTGGCAGATCCTTGCCCATCGCGCTGCTGCGGGCGCGTGAGGCCGTGATGGGTCCGATCCGCGAAATGCTGGGCCAATCCGGTGTGAACGAACAAAAATGGCGTGTGCTGCGGGTCTTGCAAGAACAAGGCCCGCTGGAACTTAGTCAGGTTGCCGCCGAAGCCTGTCTTTTGTTGTCCAGTCTGACCCGCATGATCACGCCGATGGTGGACGAAGGTCTGGTCAGCCGCCGCACCCCGCCCGAAGACCGGCGCAAAACCGTTTTGCAGATCACCGAAGGCGGCACCGCCCTGATCCATCGCCACTCGGCGCAAAGTGCCGAAATTTTTGCCCGGATCGAGGCGGAATTTGGCCATGACAAACTGGAACTGTTGCTTGATTTGCTGGAAGACATGCAGCGCATGAACGCCCGGATCAAATAACCGGCTGTGTCGCACCAAGATTTCCGACGGCGCTGACCGCACACACGCAATGTTCCTTGGGGTTGCCCCGTGGCCCGAAACCCCCACAAAAGCCGCTTTGCGCTGGCAGCCCCGCGCGCAGACTGATAGCCCTGCGCGCAGCAGACCGGAGCCAATCATGCCGATATCAGATAACATGCGCGGCGTGCTTTATATGAACATCGCCATGCTGGCCTTCACAGTGAACGACAGCTTTATGAAGGCGATAACTCAGGATGTGCCGCTGTTTCAGGCCATACTTGTGCGTGGAGGGCTGACCGTTGCCGTGCTGGCGCTGATCGCAGTGTGGACGGTTGGCGGTTTGAACATCCGGACAGCGCGGCGCGATGCCGGTGTTTTGGCCATAAGAACCATCGCCGAAGTCGGCGGCACGGTGTTTTTCCTGCAAGCCTTGGTGCATATGCCTTTGGCCAATCTTACGGCCATCATGCAATCCTTGCCGTTGGTGGTTCCGCTGACGGCGGCGGTGGTGTTTGGCGACAAAATCGGCTGGCGGCGGTTGCTGGCGATTTGTATCGGATTTGCAGGTGTTTTGCTGATCATCAAACCGGGCACCACGGGGTTTGATGTCTGGTCGATGTTTGGTCTGGGGTCGGTGGCCTGTGTGGTGGTGCGCGATCTGGCCACGCGGGAATTGTCGCGCGATGTGCCGTCGGTTGCAGTGGCGTTGTGGGCGGCGATTGCGGTGACGGTCATGGGGGCGGGTGGTGTGGCGGTGCAAGGCTGGCAGCCGATAACATCTTATCAAGCGCTGATGCTGACCGGGGCCTCGGCTGCGCTGATCGTGGGGTATATGTTTATCGTCATGGTGATGCGAGTGGGCGATATCGGTTTTGTGGCTCCGTTCCGTTACATGGCTTTGCTGTGGGCTATTCTGTTTGGTTGGGTTTTGTTCGGCAGCCTGCCGGATGGATGGACAATACTGGGTGCGGCGATCGTTGTGGCCACCGGCATTTACACTTTGTGGCGCGAGCGTAAGCTGCACCGACAATCCGCCGCCGGTGCCTGATCCAATTGCAAGGGCAAGGGCGCTGTCCTATAGACGGTGCATCGCGTTGATCCCTTTGTTGGTAGGCCATGACCGCAGTCTTGCCCAAACTGTCTATCGTCATCCCCGCCAAGAATGAGGCTGACAACATCGTCGCCTTGGTCGAGGCAATTGAGGCGGCGATGGTGGCGCATCAGCCGTTTGAAATAATTGTGGTTGATGATGGTTCAACCGATGGTTCGGTGGCACTGTTGCAGGCGCGCGCGCGAACCATGCCGTGTCTGCGCGTCTTGCAGCATGACCGCTCGGGCGGGCAGTCGGCGGCGGTGCATTCCGGGGTGCGGGCGGCGGCTGCACCGTTTATCTGCACCCTTGATGGCGATGGCCAAAACCCACCAGAAGAACTGCCCGCGCTGGTGGCCCCGCTGTTGGCGGATCGCAGTGGCAAGATTGGCCTCGTCGCGGGTCAGCGCGTGGGGCGACAAGATACATGGTCAAAGAAACTGGCCTCGCGCGTGGCCAACGCCCTGCGCGGCTGGATGCTGCAGGACGGCACCCGCGATACTGGCTGTGGCCTGAAGGCCTTCCGGCGTGAGGCGTTTCTGGAATTGCCGTATTTCAATCATATGCACCGCTATTTGCCCGCCCTGTTCGCCCGTGATGGCTGGCATGTGGCGCATGTCGATGTCACCCATCGCCCGCGCGGTGCGGGACAGTCGAACTATTCCAACATTCAGCGCGGTTTGGTCGGTGCGATAGATTTGCTGGGGGTTGCATGGTTGTTGCGGCGGCGCAAAAAGGCGCGGGTGGTGCCTGCGGCGGGGGGGCACGCGGATGCATAATCTGCTGACGATGTTCGGGGCCACCACGGCCAGCGATGCGATATGGATCACTGTGGGCCTGCTGGGACAGCTGATGTTCACGGCCCGCTTTGTCGTGCAATGGATCGCGTCGGAAAAGGCCGGGCGGTCGGTGGTGCCGGTGGCGTTTTGGTATTTCTCAATCCTTGGGGGGCTGATCGTTCTGGCTTACGGCATCCACAAACTGGACCCGGTGATCATCGTGGGCCAATTGCCCGGCGTGGTGATTTACGGCCGCAACCTTTGGCTGATCAAAACCGATGCCCAATCCCGTGCTGACTGACGACCGCGCCTGGCTGCGACCCGCGATTGGGATCGTCGTTGCGATCACGCTGCTGCGCTGGGCGTTGCTGGCGTTTGATGCCACCGATCTGTTCGTCGATGAGGCGCAATACTGGCTATGGGGGCAAGAGTTTGCCTTTGGCTATTATTCCAAGCCGCCACTGATCGCGTGGGTGATCGGGGCGGTGACCACGCTGGCGGGCAGCGATGCGCCGTTTTGGGTGCGGATGCCGGGGGCGGCCCTGCACGGGGTGACGGCGCTGATATTGGCAGCTTTGACGGCGCGGATCTATGGCGCGCAGCTGGCCGTTTGGGTGGCTGCGGCCTATGCAACCTTGCCGATGGTGGCGCTGGGATCCCTGCTGATGTCAACCGATACCGTGATGGCCCCGTGCTTTGCAGCAGCGCTGTATTTTCAACGCCGCCTGATCGAGGCGCCTTCGGTGCGGTTTGCGGCGCTTGCGGGGGTTTCCGTTGGTTTTGCATTGTTGGCAAAATATGCGGCGGTTTACTTTCTGATCGGGGTGGCGCTGGCCGCTCTGCTGCGCCGTGATCAGCGGATCAGTTGGGGCCATGCAGGCGCAATGCTGGCCGCCTGTTTGCTGGTGATTTCGCCCAACATATTCTGGAACCTGTCGCATCAGTTTACCACGCTGGCGCATACCGCCGATAACGTCGGCTGGGTCCGCCGCGACAATCCTTTGGCCACCTTGAATCCGGCCGGGATGGCAGAGTTTTTTATCAGCCAATTCGCGGTGTTCGGCCCGATCTTGTTTGCAGCGTTGCTGGCGGCGTTTCTGCGCCCAAAAGATACCCTTGCGATGGCTGCGTTTTCGATCCCGGCTTTGGCGGTGGTCTGCGTGCAGGCGTTGCTGGACAAAGCCTATGCCAACTGGGCGGTGGCCGCGTATTTCGCAGGGGTAATCCTGGCGATAAAGCTGTTGGAACATCGCCCCCGATGGCGTGCGGCATCGTTTGCCATCAACGGGGCCTTTTGCGTGATCTTGCCGCTTCTGGTGATTTTTCCGTCGATTGCACTGGACGACAAGCCCTTGCTTGCGCGGCAACTTGGCCGCGCTGATCTTAGCCGTCAGATCATCGCGCTGTCCGCTGCCAACAACGGCGTGCCGATCTATGCCGATAACCGCGATGTGTTGGCCGATCTGTTCTATACCGGGCGCGATGCAGGGTTGACGATCTATGCGCCAAGACCAAAAGGCCGGGCCAGAAACCACTACGAACAACGCTATCCTCTGCCGCAGACCATCACCGGGCAAATTCTGATGGTCACCAAAACAATGCCAACTTGCCCGCAGCCGCCTGTTGCCATCGGCCTGCAAACCACAGGGGGCGCTTATGACGGCGATGGGCTGGCGGCCTATCTGATTGATGCGGGGTGTGTGAATGTGGCTGACTGACCGGCGCGCGGTTCCGGCATTGATCAGCGTCACCCTTGCCGTGTTTGCCGTGTTTTCGCTGTGGCCTGATCTTGATTTGAGGGTCACCGAGGCGTTTTACGATGGCCAAGGATTTGCGGTCGCGTCCAATACGCGCATTGAATGGCTGCGCCTTGCGCTGTGGGATGCAGCCATCGCTATGGCGCTGCTGGCCATTGGCATGACGCTTTCTACGGCATTGCTGCGCGCGCCGTTACTGGGGATGGGCGCGAAACTTTGGGGCTATGTCGTGCTGGTCTTTGTGTTGGGGCCGGGGGTCTTGGTGAACGGGCTGCTGAAACAGTATTGGGGCCGCGCCCGGCCCGCCGATACGGCTAATTTTGGCGGCACTGCCCAATTTACCCCGCCCTACATGATCAGTGATCAATGCGCGTCGAATTGTTCGTTTGTCTCGGGCGAGGCCGCCGGGGCTGCGGCCTTTGCGATTGCGGTGCTGCTGGTGCTGGATGCCAACCGCGCGCGGTTGCCAAATTGGGGCGTTGTGATCGGGCAGGGCGCCGCCATTGCCGTGCCGCTGTTTACAGCCTGGCAGCGGGTGGCGGTGGGGCGGCATTTCTTGTCGGACGTGCTGCTGGCAATGCTGTTTGTGGCGGTGATTGCCGCCGGTTTGGCGCGGGCGATGCGATTGCGCTGACTTGCGGTTTTGCACCTGCAATCCCCCGCCTTGCGCTGTTGACATCGCCCGCGACTCTGTCTATCAGCCCGCTTAACCGTCGAAGTAACTTCTGGTTATCAGGCAGTTTATAAACTTGATGTGGTCATGATCCGGGCCAATAACCCCGATCCTCTGGAATTCCACCGCAACTCCCCTCGGGGACGTCTGCGGTTTTATCATTTTGCGATTTGCGCAAGGTGACGTCGAGAAGCAGTGCGTCCGGTGGACGTGAGTATTGACAGCCCTACGATTGGGGCAACACGGGGAACGTGAATGCCAACTATCCAACAGCTTATCCGCAAACCGCGGGAGCCTAACGTGCGCAAGTCCAAGTCGCAGCACTTGGAATCCTGCCCACAAAAGCGCGGCGTTTGCACGCGCGTTTACACAACCACTCCAAAGAAGCCGAACTCGGCTATGCGGAAAGTCGCAAAAGTGCGCCTGACCAACAGCTTTGAAGTGATCTGCTATATTCCCGGTGAAAAGCACAACCTTCAGGAACACTCCGTGGTTCTGATCCGTGGCGGCCGTATCAAGGATTTGCCCGGTGTGCGCTATCACATCCTTCGCGGCGTTTTGGATACCCAAGGCGTCAAAGACCGTCGTCAGCGTCGTTCGAAATACGGCGCCAAGCGTCCGAAGTGAGGAATTAAAACATGTCTCGTCGTCACGCCGCAGAAAAGCGCGAAATCCTGCCAGATGCCAAGTATGGTGATCGGGTTCTGACAAAATTCATGAACAACCTTATGCTGGATGGCAAAAAGTCCATCGCGGAAGGTATCGTTTATGGCGCACTTGATCGGGTGCAGACCCGGTTAAAGCGCGAACCAATTTCGGCCTTCCACGAAGCGCTGGAAAACGTAAAGCCCTCTGTCGAAGTGCGCTCGCGCCGCGTCGGTGGTGCAACCTATCAGGTGCCCGTCGATGTGCGCACCGAACGCCGTGAGGCACTGGCCATTCGTTGGCTGATCATTGCTGCGCGCAAGCGCAACGAAAACACGATGGAAGAGCGTCTGGCTGCCGAATTGTCGGATGCTGTCAACAACCGTGGTACGGCTGTTAAAAAGCGCGAAGATACCCACAAAATGGCCGATGCAAACAAAGCATTCAGCCACTACCGCTGGTAAGGGTTTATCATGGCACGCGAATATCCACTGGACCGCTATCGCAATTTTGGCATCATTGCCCATATTGACGCGGGCAAAACCACCACCACCGAGCGGATCTTGTATTATACAGGCAAGTCGCACAAAATCGGGGAAGTGCATGATGGCGCAGCCACCATGGACTGGATGGAACAAGAGCAAGAGCGCGGCATCACGATCACGTCGGCCGCGACCACCACGTTTTGGGAGCGCACAATTGATCCGGGTCTGGAACATGCGCGCGCCGACAAGTTCCGTTTCAACATCATCGACACCCCCGGCCACGTTGACTTTACCATTGAAGTTGAGCGCAGCTTGGCGGTTCTGGATGGTGCGGTCGTTCTGTTGGACGGCAACGCAGGCGTAGAGCCGCAGACCGAAACCGTTTGGCGTCAAGCCGACCGGTATAAAGTGCCGCGGATCGTCTTTGTTAACAAAATGGACAAGACCGGCGCCGATTTCTTCAATTGCGTCAAGATGATCAAAGACCGCACCGGTGCCAACGCTGTTCCAATCGCTTTGCCGATTGGCGCAGAAGACAAGCTGGAAGGCATCATCGATCTCGTCACCATGGAAGAATGGGTCTATGAGGGCGAAGATCTCGGCGCATCCTGGGTGCGCCAGCCGATCCGCGAGTCCTTGCAGGCCGAAGCCAAGCAGTGGCGCTATAACCTGTTGGAAACCGCGGTCGAGCAAGACGATGCGGCGATGGAAGCCTATTTAGAAGGCACAGAGCCGACAGTTGAAGAACTGCGCGCCCTGATCCGCAAAGGTTGCCTCGCGATTGCGTTCATTCCGGTGATGGCAGGGTCCGCGTTCAAAAACAAAGGCGTGCAGCCGTTGTTGAACGCCGTGATCGACTATCTGCCAACACCTTTGGACGTACCGCCTTACATGGGCTTCAAGCCCGGTGACGAGTCGGAAACCCGCAACATCGCGCGTTCGGCCTCTGACGATCAGCCATTCTCGGCACTGGCGTTCAAGATCATGAACGACCCCTTTGTTGGTTCGCTGACGTTTACGCGCATCTATTCGGGCACTCTTTCCAAGGGTGACGCTATGATGAACGCGACCAAAGAGCGTAAAGAACGCGTTGGCCGTATGATGATGATGCATGCCATCGACCGTGAGGAAATTTCCGAAGCGTTCGCTGGTGACATTATCGCGTTGGGCGGTCTGAAAGAAACCACCACGGGCGATACGCTTTGTGATCCGGCCAACCCGGTTGTTTTGGAAACCATGACCTTCCCGGTTCCGGTTATCGAAATCGCGGTCGAACCAAAAACCAAGGCCGATCAGGAAAAGATGGGCATTGCTTTGGCCCGTCTGGCTGCTGAAGATCCGTCGTTCCGCGTTGAAACTGATATTGAATCGGGTCAGACGATCATGAAGGGCATGGGGGAACTTCACCTCGATATCCTGGTTGACCGTATGCGCCGCGAGTTCAAGGTTGAGGCGAACATCGGCGCGCCGCAGGTGGCCTACCGCGAAACCATCAGCCGCGAGCATGAGATCGACTATACGCACAAGAAACAGACCGGTGGCACCGGCCAGTTCGCGCGCGTCAAGCTGATCATCAGCCCAACGGAACCCGGCGAAGGCTATTCGTTCGAAGCCAAAGTTGTGGGCGGTTCGGTGCCGAAGGAATATATCCCCGGCGTTGAAAAGGGCATCAAATCGGTGATGGATTCTGGCCCGCTTGCCGGTTTTCCGGTGATCGATTTCAAAGTTGCCTTGATCGACGGCGCCTATCACGATGTTGACTCATCGGTTCTGGCTTTTGAGATCGCGGCGCGTGCCGCGATGCGCGATGGCTTGAAAAAGGCCGGGGCCAAGCTGTTGGAACCGATCATGAAAGTCGAAGTTGTGACGCCGGAAGAATACACCGGCGGCGTGATTGGCGATTTGACCTCGCGTCGGGGCATGATCAACGGACAAGACAGCCGCGGCAACGCGAACGTTATTGCCGCGATGGTGCCTTTGGCCAACATGTTCGGCTATATCAACACGCTGCGGTCGATGACTTCTGGTCGCGCGACTTTTGCGATGTCTTTCGACCACTATGATGCCGTTCCGCAGAACATCTCGGACGAAATTCAGAAGAAATACGCTTAACCGGTGTGGCGGAGTAATTCCGCCCTACCACCCTTGTAGGGCGGAGTTTATGCCGCCACATCGAATCGAAAAATAGGAGGCCATCATGGCAAAGGCAAAGTTTGAACGGAACAAACCGCACGTCAACATCGGCACAATCGGCCACGTTGACCACGGCAAAACAACACTGACGGCCGCGATCACCAAGTATTTTGGCGAATTCCGCGCCTATGACCAGATCGACGGCGCTCCAGAAGAGCGGGCACGTGGTATCACCATTTCGACCGCTCACGTCGAATATGAAACCCCCGCCCGCCACTATGCCCACGTCGACTGCCCCGGCCACGCTGACTATGTGAAGAACATGATCACCGGTGCGGCACAGATGGACGGCGCGATCTTGGTTTGTGCGGCCTCGGATGGCCCAATGCCACAAACCCGCGAACACATCCTGTTGGGTCGCCAGGTGGGTATTCCCTACATGGTGTGCTACATGAACAAGGTCGATCTGGTTGATGACGAAGAACTGATCGAGCTGGTAGAGATGGAACTGCGCGAGCTGTTCTCGTCCTACGACTATCCCGGCGATGATATTCCGATCATCAAAGGGTCGGCTCACCAGGCCATGATTGGCGAGCGTCCAGAGATTGGCGAATCGTCGATCCGCGCGCTGATGGCGGCTGTGGATGAATATATCCCAACCCCGACCCGTATGGTTGATCTGCCGTTCCTGATGCCGATCGAAGACGTGTTCTCGATCTCGGGTCGTGGCACGGTTGTGACCGGCCGGATCGAGCGTGGCGTGATCAACGTTGGCGACGAAGTTGAAATCGTTGGCATCCGTGACACCAAGAAGTCGGTTTGCACCGGCGTCGAAATGTTCCGCAAGCTGCTGGACCGTGGGGAAGCTGGCGACAACGTCGGTATCTTGCTGCGCGGTATCGACCGTGAAGGCGTTGAGCGCGGCCAAGTGCTGTGCAAGCCAAAGTCGGTGAACCCGCACACCAAGTTTGAGGCAGAAGCCTATATTCTGACCAAAGAAGAAGGCGGTCGCCACACCCCGTTCTTCGCAAACTATCGCCCACAGTTCTACTTCCGCACCACGGATGTGACCGGCACGGTTGAATTGCCAGCGGGCACCGAAATGGTGATGCCGGGCGACAACCTCAAGTTCGACGTGACCTTGATCGCGCCGATTGCAATGGAAGAAAAGCTGCGTTTCGCGATCCGCGAAGGTGGCCGCACCGTTGGTGCAGGCGTGGTTTCGAAGATCCTCGCCTAAGGTCTTGCGGCGCGCCCTAACCGGCGCGCCGATCCCTGTAGAATAATGTGAACCTATTGGGCGGGCCTGTTGCCCGTCTTACGTTCCGAAGGAAAATGAAATGCAAGGTCAAACTATTCGTATTCGGCTGAAAGCCTTCGATTTTCGTGTGTTGGACGCCAGCACTGCGGAAATCGTCAGCACAGCGAAACGCACCGGCGCCACTGTGCGCGGTCCGATTCCGTTGCCGAACAAAATTGAGAGATTCACCGTTTTGCGCGGCCCGCACATCGACAAAAAGTCGCGTGACCAGTGGGAAATCCGCACGCACAAGCGTCTTCTTGACATCGTAGACCCAACTCCACAGACCGTTGACGCGCTGATGAAGCTCGACCTCGCTGCTGGCGTTGACGTCGAAATCAAAGTGTAAGGGGCCATAATCATGCGCTCTGGCGTTATTGCAAAAAAGCTGGGCATGACCCGGCTGTTCCTTGAAAACGGCACGCAGGTTCCTGTGACCGTGCTTCAACTTGATAACCTGCAGGTTGTGGCCCAACGCACCGCTGACAAGGATGGCTACACAGCCGTTCAGCTTGGCGCTGGTTTGGCCAAAGCCAAGCGGACCACCGCGGCCATGCGCGGTCATTTTGCCAAGGCTCATGTCGAGCCAAAGCGTAAAATCGCCGAATTCCGCGTGACCCCGGACAACCTGATCGAAGTGGGTGCAGAGATCACTGCCGCACATTATCTGGAAGGTCAGTTCGTTGACATCGCCGGCACCACGATTGGTAAAGGCTTTCAGGGCGCGATGAAGCGGCACAACTTTGGCGGTCTGCGGGCCAGCCACGGTGTTTCGGTTTCGCACCGTTCGCACGGGTCAACCGGTCAGTGCCAGGATCCCGGCAAGGTGTTCAAGGGCAAGAAAATGGCGGGTCACATGGGCGCTGTCCGCAGCACCACCCAGAACCTGCAAGTGGTTCGCACCGATGCGGACCGTGGTTTGATCATGATCAAAGGCGCTGTCCCCGGATCTGCCGGTGGCTGGGTAACGATCAAGGATGCGGTTAAGAAAGCGGCACCTGCGGATCTGCCATTGCCTGCTGCAATCCGTATGGCGGCGCAAGTCGCTGCTCCGGCTGCCGAAGTGGCAGTCGAAGGGGGTGAAGCATGAAACTTGACGTCATCACATTGGCCGGCGGCAAAGCTGGCACCGTAGAGTTGGACGAGGCCCTGTTTGGTCTTGAGCCACGCGCAGACGTTCTGCACCGGGTGGTGCGCTGGCAGCGGGCGAAATCCCAGGCTGGCACCCACTCGACGCTGACGCGCGCCGAAGTGTCCTATTCGACCAAGAAGATCTACAAGCAAAAGGGCACCGGCGGCGCACGCCACGGTTCCAAAAAGGCTCCGATCTTCCGTCATGGTGGTGTTGTAAAGGGTCCGACCCCGCGCAGCCACGCCCATGATCTGCCGAAAAAGTTCCGTGCTTTGGGTCTGCGCCATGCGCTGTCGGCCAAGTTCAAGGCAGGCGAGTTGGTGATTTTGGATGCGGCCACGTTGGCCGATGCCAAGACCGGCAACTTGGCCAAACATGCCAAGGAATTGGGCTGGAAGCGCGTGTTGATCATTGATGGGGCAAGCGTCGATACGAATTTCGCGTTGGCTGCCCGTAACATCGAAGGCATCGACGTGCTGCCAACCATGGGCGCAAACGT
>JANPLZ010000055.1:0-10578 GCA_031422555.1 Cypionkella sp.
ACTGCTGCGCGAAGAATCGCAGTTGCAGGGAAACATGGGTGAATTGGCCTCGTCCCGCGCCCAAGCCGAGGGTCGGGCGACCGAAGTAGAATTAGAGATTCTGCGGCTGGGTGCGGTGCGCCGTGAAGAAGCAAACACGCAGTTGCGCGACATTGGCCCACAGGAATTAGAAATGGCGGAACGCCGCCGCGCGCTGACCGAACGTATCGCGCGGCTGGATATTCGTGCGCCGGTGTCGGGGTTGGTTCTGGGTCTGCAAGTCACTTCGCCCCGGTCGGTTCTGGGGGCCGGTGCGCCGGTTTTGTATTTGATCCCACAAGACCGCCCTTTGGTCATTTCCGCGCAATTGCAGCCGATCAATGTTGACGAGGTTAGCATCGGCCAAAAGGTGCGGGTTGTGTTTTCGGCGTTCTCGGCCAACGACACCCCCGATATGTTCGGTCATGTGGTCACGATCTCGGCCGATGCGCTGACGGATGAGCGCACCCAAGCGTCGTATTACCGCGCCGAGATCGTGTTGGACGAGGGTGAGTTGCAAAAGCTGGCAGGCCAAACCCTGCTGCCGGGCATGCCGGTCGAAGCGTTCATTGAAACCGGCGCGCGCACGCCAATGGCCTATCTGCTAAAGCCTTTTACCGATTACTTTAATCAAGCGTTTCGGGAAAGTTGACGTCGCAGCATAAGGCGTGATGCAGCCTGTCCTTTATTTTGATTGGTGCTGAACCTCTGCGACTTGAACCTGCCCGTGGCCCCGGTTAGCCTTGGTTACACTTTAGCCGGAGCTTGCCGCATGTCCTCCATCGAAACTCGCCTGACCGACCTTGGCATCACGCTGCCAGACGCCCCGGCCGCTGCTGCCAATTACGTGCCCTATGTGGTGACGGGCAATATCGTCTATATCTCGGGTCAACTTAGCCAAACTGCGGCGGGGCTGATCAAAGGTCGGCTTGGGGCCGATATGGATGTAACCGCCGGGTCCGATGCTGCGAAATCATGTGCGATATCGCTTTTGGCGCAGCTAAAAAGGGCCTGCGGCGGCGATCTTTCCCGCGTTGTGCGGGCGGTCAAATTGACCGGTTTTGTCAATTCGACCGCCGAATTCACCGACCAGCCAAAGGTGATCAACGGCGCGTCAGATTTTCTGGTGGCGGCCATGGGGGATGCGGGCCGCCATGCCAGATCGGCGGTGTCTGCCACCGCGTTGCCGTTCGGCGTTGCGGTGGAAATTGAAGGCATCTTTGAAATCCGCTAGGCCATGCGCATCCCGCTTTCCCAAGCGTTTCTGACGACACCGCTGTCACATCGTGGCTATCACAGCCGCATGGACCGGCGGCCCGAAAATACGCCCGGCGCGTTTCGGGCGGCGATAGATGCCGGGTATGGCATTGAACTGGACGTGCAAATGTCGCGCGACGGCGTGGCGATGGTGTTTCACGATGAGCGGTTGGACCGGCTGACGGGCGAAACCGGGTTGGTCAAGGATCGCACCGCCTCTGAGTTGGCCCGGATCAAGTTGCGCGATTGTGACGATACCATTGCGACACTGCCCGACATTCTGGCGCTGATCGCCGGGCGGGTGCCGCTGTTGATAGAAATCAAGGATCAGACCCATGCGATGGCCGAAACCGATGGCAGGCTGGAACAGGCCACCGCGGCGGCGCTGGCACCATATATCGGCCCCGTCGCTGTCATGTCGTTCAACCCGCATTCGGTTGCCCACATGGCCCGCCTTGCACCGACCGTGGCGCGTGGCCTGACTACTGCGGCATTCGGCGCTGACTGGCAGCCGCTAGGCCCAGACAGCTGCGACCGTCTGCGCGGTATCCCGGATTATGACCGCACCCGTGCCAGCTTTATCAGCCATGAGGTCGCCGATCTGGCCCGGCCAAGGGTGGCAGAGTTGAAGTCGCTGGGGGCTGCGGTGTTGTGCTGGACCGTCCGGTCACCCGCTGCCGAGGCCGCCGCCCGAACCATCGCCGACAACATCACCTTTGAAGGCTATGCTGCCCGTCTGATGGCTTGACCAAAGCCGATACCGCCCCACCCTTGAAGGGACCGATGCATCCAATTTTGCACCGGTGAACAGTAAGACCCTTCGCAACCACAGCAACGGCCATGGCAATAGAACCTTTTCTTCTGAACGACATGTCCGACATAGCAGCCCTTGACTGGGATGCCTTGGCTTGCCCCGAAGCGGCCCCGCGCCCGATTGATCCGTTCACAACTCATCGGTTTTTGTCGGCGTTGGATCAGTCCGGATCGACTGGCCCCGGCACCGGTTGGCAGACCCGTCCATTGATTTTGCGCGATCAGTCGGTCTGTGCCGCCCTGCCGCTTTATGTGAAAAATCACAGTCAGGGCGAATACATCTTTGATCACGGCTGGGCGCAAGCGTTTGACCGGGCGGGCGGGCAATATTACCCGAAACTGCAGGCAGCAGTGCCATTTACCCCGGCGACGGGGCGACGGTTTTTGTGCGCGCCCGAGTTGCGCAAACCCCTGCTGGAGGCCGCCATCGGTTTGACGGAACAGAACAAACTGTCGTCACTGCATATCACCTTTTGCACCCAGGATGAGGCCGAAGCGCTGGCTGGCCACCATGGGCTGCTGCACCGCATCACCCAACAGTTTCATTGGGAAAATCGCGGTTACGGCAGTTTTGATGAATTTCTGGGGGATTTGTCATCGCGCAAGCGCAAGATGATCCGCAAGGAACGTGAAACGGCGCGGGCGGCAGGTCTGACAATCACGGCGTTGACCGGGGACCAGATCCAGCCCGGTCATTGGGATGCGTTCTGGGGGTTTTACCAGGATACCGGCAGCCGAAAATGGGGCACGCCCTATCTTAGCCGCGCGTTCTTTGACCGCGTTCAGGCCACGATGCGCGACGATGCCTTGCTGGTGCTGGCTTTTGACGGCAGCCGCCCGGTGGCGGGGGCGTTGAATTTCATCGGGCGCGACACGTTGTTTGGCCGCTATTGGGGCTGCAGCGAAGATCACCCCTGCCTGCATTTTGAATTGTGCTATTATCAGGCGATTGACTGGGCGATTGCCAACGGTCTGGCGCGGGTAGAGGCGGGCGCGCAGGGCGAACACAAACTGGCGCGCGGCTATTTGCCGACCCCGGTGCATTCGCTGCACTGGATCGCCGATCCGGCGTTTCGCGGCGCTGTTGCGCGCTATCTGGTCGAAGAACGCCGGGCGGTTGATCAGGAAATTGAGGTTCTGACCGCCTATGGCCCGTTCCGGCGGGTTGACAGCGAAGACTGAACTGCTGCCCCGAAAGGATGCCCCATGGCCGCTTTGCTTACCCACGATGAACGCCAAAGCCAAATCCCGCCTTTGGGTGAAACCGGCTGGGGCGCTGTGCCAAGCCGCGACGCCTTACGCAAGGTCTGGAAATTCAAGAACTTTTCCGAGGCGTGGGGCTTTATGGCCCGCGCTGCCTTGGCGGCGGAAAAGCTGAACCATCACCCGGAATGGTCGAATACCTATAACGTCGTCGACGTTACCTTGACCACGCATGACTGCAATGGCCTTTCGGCATTGGATATCACGCTGGCCAACCAGATGGACAAATGCGCCGGAGATGCCACGGTTGTGCGCGACCTTTCTGAACCGGTGTCAAGTTTGTGCCAGATAAAAGCCAGCAAGACCGTCTGACAATCAGATCGCCGCCAGCATCGCCTCGCCGCTGGAGATCTCACAGCCTGAGGTAACTTCGGGATGGAACACCTTGACCACCCCATCTTCGGCATAAAGCGCATAGCGTTTCGATCTGTCGTGAAACCCCGCCGCAGCTGCGGTAAACGCCAGACCAATCGCCTTGGTAAAGCTGGCGTCGCCATCCCCCAGCAGGGTGATGCCCGCCGCCGACGCGCCGGTCGATTCGCCCCAGGCCTGCATTACATAGGGGTCGTTTACAGAAACACAGATCACCTCATCAACGCCTTTGGCCGCTAATTTATCCATATTGCGCATGAAACTGGGCACATGTGCCGTCGTGCATGTGCCGGTAAAAGCACCGGGCAGTCCGAACAGCACAACCTTGCGGCCTTTCAACTTGTCAGCCATCGAGACGCCTTCGGGTCCGTTCGTGCCCATTTGCAAAAGCGTAGCCTCGGGCAGTTGCGACCCTACCGATATCGTCATTGTGTAACCCTCTTGCGTTGTATTTCCGGTCTTGGCCGATATAGGCTGCGTGGCGGCAAACGGCCAGAGGTATAAGGCATGAAACATGTTGTGGTGATTGGGGCAGGACAGGCGGGGTCGGCCCTTGTGGCGCGCCTGCGCAGTGGCGGGCACAAGGGCGCAATTACCCTTATTGGCGAAGAAACAGCGCCGCCCTATCAACGCCCGCCTTTGTCAAAAGGTTATCTGATGGGCGAGATAGAGGCAGAACGGCTGTGGCTGCGCGGCCCGGATTTTTACGCCGAACACGACATTGCCTTGCGCTTGGCCAGTCATGTTTCTGCGATTGATACGGCTGCCAAAACCATAACCGTTGGCGCGGACGTGATCAGCTATGATGAACTTGTGCTGACGACCGGTTCTTCGCCGCGCCGACTGCCTGCTGCCGTTGGCGGGGATTTGGCGGGGGTCTATACCGTGCGCATGCTGTCCGACGTTGATGCGATGCAGGCCGAATTTGTGGCAGGCCGCCGCGTGGTCATCGTGGGGGGCGGCTATATCGGGCTTGAAGCCGCCGCTGTTGCCGCCAAGCTGGGGCTTGATGTGACAGTGCTTGAAATGGCGCCGCGTATTTTGCAAAGGGTGGCCGCCCCGGAAACCAGCGACTACTTCCGCGCGCTGCACGCGGCGCATGGCGTGAAGATATTGGAATCAACCGGGCTTGACCGGCTGATGGGTGACACACGGGTAACCGGCGCGCGGCTGGCAGATGGCCGGGAACTGCCCGCCGATTTTGTTATCGCAGGCGTGGGTATTGTGCCCGGAACGGCCTTGGCCGAAGCGGCAGGACTTGCGATTGAAAACGGCATCAAAACCGACGCGCAAGGCCGCACGTCTGATCCGCACATCTGGGCCGCCGGTGATTGTGCGTCGTTCCCGTGGCAAGGTGGTCGGCTGCGTTTGGAATCGGTCGGCAACGCGATTGATCAGGCCGAAGTCGTGGCCGACAATATCATGGGCGCGCAGATATCATATGAGGCAAAGCCGTGGTTCTGGTCTGATCAGTATGATTGCAAACTGCAGATCGCCGGGCTGAACGCCGGGTATGACAACATCGTCACCCGCGGGCCGGACGCGGCATCGGTCTCTCATTGGTATTTCAAAGGTGATGCGCTGCTGGCCGTGGATGCAATGAACGATCCCCGGTCTTATATGGTGGGCAAGCGGTTGATCGAACAGGGAAAATCACCTGCCAAAGCGGCGCTGTCGAACCCTGACACGGTGATGAAAGACCTTTTGAAAACATGAGGATTATTGGCGGCACCGCGCGCGGCTTGCATCTGGCGCCCGTGGGCGACGGTGACGCGGCGGCCCATTTGCGCCCAACCTCGGACCGGGTGCGCGAGTCGATTTTCAATCTGCTGATCAACGGCGGGTATGGCAATCCGGTGCAAAAGGCCCGGGTTCTGGACGTCTTTGCGGGCACCGGCGCGCTGGGACTTGAGGCTTTATCGCGCGGGGCGGCCCATGCCAGTTTCCTCGAAAATGGTGCAGTGGCGCTGGGCCTTGTGCGGCGCAACATTGATCTGATGCGCGCGGCCGATCGCTGCGATATCTTGCGCCGGGATGCGTTAAGGCCCGGCGTAAACACTGGCGCAGCCTATGATCTGATTTTCCTTGATCCTCCGTATGGCAAGGCGCTGGGCGAGTTGGCCTTGGCTGCCCTAAGCCCCGGATGGCTGGCACCGGATGCCCTGATCGTGTGGGAAGACAGCACGGCCCCGATTGTGCCTGCCGGATTCACGCAGGTGGATCAACGTAAATACGGCGACACGCTGGTCACAATTCTGCAAGCCTAGTGCCGTCGACGCACAGAAACGCTGGCGCAAACACGGCAACGATGACGCACAAATCGCTTTTTCTGTTCGCAAATATCCTAGGCGGAGCATCAACGCGGCGGGGGACAACGTCGCCCAAGCAGCCTATCCCCCAAACTGGGCGCGAAATTCTTGGCATAGAATTTTTATCCCCAGGTCGGATAAAACTTGCCCGCCGGTGAGGCGGTGAAAATCTCGCATCCGACAGCCGTTACCCCGACCGAATGTTCAAACTGCGCCGACAAGGATTTATCCCGCGTTACCGCCGTCCAATCATCGCCCAGCACTTTGGTCTCGGGGCGGCCCAGATTGACCATCGGCTCGATGGTGAAAAACATACCCTCTTCCAGCACCGCCGCTGTGCCCGCACGTCCGTAGTGCAGCACGTTTGGCGGCGCGTGAAACACCCGTCCTAAACCGTGGCCACAAAAATCGCGCACCACTGACATGCGGTTGGCCTCGACATAACTTTGAATGGCAAACCCGATATCGCCAAAGGTATTGCCCGGCTTGACCGCTGCAATCCCGCGCATCAACGCTTCATGCGTCACTTCGATCAACCGGTCGGCTTTGCGCGCGGCCACCCCGGCCACATACATCCGACTGGTATCGCCGAACCAGCCATCGACAATCACGGTCACATCAACATTCAAGATATCGCCGTCGACCAGAATCTTGGCGCCGGGAATGCCATGGCACACCACATGGTTCACCGAAATACACGACGCGTGCTGATACCCTTTGTAGCCAATCGTCGCCGACGTCACGCCGCGCCGGACGGTTTCTTCGCGGATAAAATCGTCGATCTCGGCGGTTGTGATGCCCGGCTTGACTAAAACAGCCACCATATCAAGGATTTCTGCCGCAACTTGGCCCGCGGCGCGCATGCCTGCGAAATCTGCATCTTCATAGATGCGGATGCCTTCGCGCGTTATGCGTCCTCTGATGTCGTCCACAACGGTCCTCCGATCAGCGCATAAATAAGCCAAGCGATCTCGGTTGGCCAGAGGGTGCAGATGGTCAATTTTTATGCTGCTGGGCACAAGGGCTTTGAAAGCCCGGCTCCGCGCCCTATACCCAGCACAACATCCGATGATAGGATCAATGATGACCAACCCAACCGCAGCCATGCTGGTGATCGGCGACGAGATTTTGTCGGGCCGCACCCGCGATTCCAACCTGCATTATCTGGCGGGCGAACTGACCACCGCAGGCATTGTTCTGACCGAAGCCCGGGTTGTGGCGGATGATCACGCAACGATTGTGCGTGCGGTGAATGATCTGCGTGGCCAATATGACCATTTGTTCACATCGGGCGGAATCGGTCCGACCCATGATGATATCACGGCGGATGCCATTGCCGCGGCGTTTGGCGTTGCCATAGCGCACCGCGGCGATGCAATGGAATTGCTGACGGCCCATTATCTGCGCGCTGGATTACCGTTCAACGACGCGCGCCAGCGGATGGCGCGCATTCCCGATGGCGCGGTGTTGATCGACAATCCGGTATCGGTTGCTCCGGGGTTCAGCCTGCAGAATGTGCATGTCATGGCAGGGGTGCCCGCGATCTTTCAGGCCATGCTGGCATCAGTGCTGCCAACCCTGACCGGTGGGGCGCCGTTGCTTAGCCAGTCGTTGCGGCTGATGCGCGGTGAGGGTGATATCGCAGGCCCGTTTGCAGATTTGGCGGCCCAGTTTCCGGCCTTGTCGATGGGGTCTTACCCGTTCAATCTGAACGGCGCGCAGGGCACCAATCTGGTGGTGCGTGGCACGGACGCTGCGCTGATTGACGCAGCGATGATCCGGCTTGCCGCCCTGTTTTCACCATGACGCCACAAGACTTGTCGCAGGTGATGGATGAAACCTGGCCTGCCGCCGCGATGCACAGGGTCGGGCCCTGGGCAATCCGCGAAGGTCGGGGCGGCGGGCAGCGTGTTTCGGCAGCTTCGGCCATTGCGCCGGTGTCTGAGGGAGATCTGGGCCTTGCAGAAAACGCGATGCGGGATCTGGGGCAGGCGCCGCTGTTTTTGATCCGCCGGTCTGATGCGGCACTGGATGCGGCCTTGGCGGCGCGCGGCTACTGCGTGCATGACCCCGTTGTGGCCTTTGCCGCCGACTGCGCAACTTTGGCACAATTACCGCCGCCGATGACCACCTTTGCGCATTGGCCGCCGATGGCGATTGCGGTCGATATCTGGGCGATGGGTGGCATTGGTCCCGGCCGTTTGGCAGTTATGCAGCGGGTGGCGGGTGCCAAAACCGCAATTCTGTCGCGCGCCAATGATCGCGCGTCGGGGGCGGCGTTTGTGGCGATGTGGGGATCAACCGCGATGCTGCACGCGCTGGAAGTGGCACCGCCTTTGCGTCGGCAGGGTTCCGCGCACAACATCTTGCGGGCGGCGGCTGTTTGGGCGCAGGATCAGGGGGCCAGAGTGCTTTCATTGGTGGTGACGCAGGCAAATCAACCGGCCTGCAGGCTCTATGCTTCCTTTGGAATGGCCGTTGTGGGACAGTATCACTATCGACAGAAATGAGCCTGAATGAGGCCGATGTATCTGATGGGATCACCGCTTTCCTTTCGCAAGTCTGCGGTCGGGCGCAGAACCGTCGTGGTGTTTGCAACCGCCGTTGCCTTCGGGTGTGGGTCTGTCGGCGGTCTGGCGGCCCCGGTGTTTGATTTAACCTTTGTTGCCCCGGCCCAACCCACCAGCCGCCGCACCGAACCCATGACATCGTATCGCTTTGCGGTCGGGCCGTTTGCGCTTGGGCGGATTGCCACGTTGATCGCAGAAGGCCCGCTCTTGCAGACCGCCTTCAAAATTGACGCGCCGGATCAATCGACCTTGCAACTGTTGCTACCATTGCGGGATCAGATCATGGCCGCAGGCTTTACCGTGATTTATGAATGCGAAACGCAGGCCTGTGGCGGTTTTGACTTTCGCTTTGGCACTGAAGTGATCGCAGAACCGGACATGCACGTTGATCTGGGCGATTTTCGCTATCTGGCGGCGACGCGCAACGCAGGCACCGGCGATGAGTTGCTTAGCCTGATGGTCAGCAAGTCACCCGATCATGGCTTTGTGCAATTTACCCAAGTCGGCAGTTTTGCAAAGGCGGCCCCCCGGATGGCGGCGGCGACAATGTCCCGCGATCTGAATACCGTCCCGTTGGTCGCACCGGCACCGGTGACGCGGGCCGGGGGGGCGGATGGGGCGGGTGTTTTGGCTGCCACTCTGGATCAGGGCTTGCAGGTGGTGCTGGAAGATTTGGTATTTGCGTCAGGCTCTTCTGCATTGTCGACCGGTGATTTTGCATCGCTGCGCGATCTGGCGGCGTGGCTGCGCGGAAATCCGGGGCGAACGGTGTCGGTGGTTGGCCATACCGATGCGTCGGGCAGTGTGTCGGCCAATCTTTCGCTTTCAAAGCTGCGCGCCCAAAGCGTGCGACAACGGCTGATCGCTGATTTTGCCATTCCGGCCGCGCAAATAACGGCGGATGGCGTAGGATCTTCGGTGCCACGTGACACCAATGCCACTAACGCAGGCCGCCAGAAAAATCGCAGGGTCGAGGTTATGACAACCCCAACCCCCTGAATTTGCGCTGCCAGATTGTGCCCTGCGGATTGACCGGGCGGATCACCAAAGATCAGGCCCTTTATCAATATACCGCCGCGCCAGAAAGTCGATGAAAGCGCGCACTTTGGGTTGGGTGAACCGCCCCGGTGGATACACCGCATAGATGCCAAGCGTTTCGACGGGCAGCCCGGGAATAGCCTCTTCGATCTGGCCCCCCTTCATGGCATCGGCATAAAGGAATGACGGCAGATAGGCGATGCCAAGGCCGGATACGGCGGCATTCAGCAAGGATTGGCCATCATTTACCGTCAGCCAACCAGCGGTGCGCACCTGGCGTTTTTCGCCCGATGGGGCGGTGACTTTCCAGACGTTGCCGTTGGCTTGGTTCGAATAATGCAACAATTTATGATCGTTCAAATCGTCGATCTTCAATGGCCGGCCATATTTTTGAAAATAGGACGGCGAACCGATCATGCGTTTGGTGGTTTCGGTCAATTTGCGGGCGCGAAGCGAGCTGTCTTCCAGCTCTCCTACCCGGATGGCCATATCAAAGCCTTCGGAAATCAGTTCTACGTAACGGTTGTTCAGCACCATATTCACGGTGATGTCGGGATATTCCAACAAGAAATCACCTAAAATTGGTGACAGCAGGTTGACCCCAAAATCGGTTGCCACCGATATGCGCAACAATCCCGACGGGGCCGATTGCATGGATGTCACCAAGGCGTCAGCCTCGCCCGCATCATTCAAAACGCGGCGGGCGCGGTCGTAATAGGCAAGGCCGATCTCGGTAGGCGAGACGCGGCGCGTTGTTCGGTTCAAAAGCCGCGCACCAAGGCGGGCTTCAAGGGCAGAGACATGCTTTGAGACGGCAGATTTCGATATCCCCATCTTTTTCGCAGCATCCGTAAAGCCGCCTTGGTCTACGACCGTGGCAAAGGCTTCCATTTCTGTTAGTCGATCCATTGTTTTCCCCAAGGCAGCAGAGTGGGCAG